>NZ_NKRF01000053.1:0-92943 GCF_003408955.1 Pseudomonas sp. GL93 | reverse complement strand
GTCGACAACCGCAGCGGCACACTTAGCGCGCAAAACCAGCTGAAGGTGACGACCGAAAAACTGGATAACCAGCAGCAAGGCCGCGTGTTGAGCGCCGCACGCATTGAGTTGAATGCCGCACGATTGCTCAATGCTGACGCAGGCCTGGTGGTGGGCGACCGAGGGCTCAGCGGCCGCATCGGGCAGTTGGTCAATCGCAAGGGCGAGCTCTCAAGCCTTGCTGAAGTCACCTTGCAGGTCGACAGCCTGGACAACGTCGCTGGCCTGATATCTGCCGGCCAGGCGCTACGCTTGACCGCAAGTAGCATGGCCAATAATCAAGGTGGTCGCCTGGTTGCCGGGCAGCACCTGCAGATTAACGCCGGGCAACTGGACAACAGCCAATCAGGCGTCCTGACCAGTCAGGGCGACCTGGGGCTGAATATTGCCGGTACGTTGGAGAATCAACAGCAGGGCCGAATCGAGTCTGGCACTGACGCACAGGTCAGTGCCGGAACTATCAACAACCAGCAACAGGGTGTACTCGTCAGTGGCCGCGCCCTGGAACTGGCGACCGGCTCGCTCGATAACAGTCAAGGTGGATCAATCTCCAGCGCCAAGGCGCTCAATGCCCGTGTCACCAGCCTCGACCAGCATGACCAAGGGCGCATTTCCAGCAATAGCGACCTAACCCTGGACCTGGGCAACGGCCACCTCGACAACCGCGATGCAGGCTTGATCAATGCCAGTGGCCAACTGACGTTGAAAAATCTCAATAGCGTCGACAACCGCCGCGGCGAAATTTCCAGTGCCTATGGTTTTACTGTCGCGGCAAACAGCCTGGACAACCGCGCAGGCAAGCTGCTCAGTGACCAGGCCTTGGGCCTGCGTATCGCCCAGACGCTGAACAATGGTGCCGGTCAGATTGCAGCCAGCGGGCTGGATATTGACGTTGCCAGTTTGATCAACGACCAACGCGGTCGAGTTCACAGCCGTGAGCGGCTTGACGCCCGGGTGGGTGGTTTGCTCGCCAATCAACGCGGGAGCTTCAGTGCCGACGCAGGCGCACAGTTGACCGTGGGAAGCCTGGATAACAGCGACGGTGGCCAACTCTTCAGCAAGGGTGATCTGAACCTGAACCTCAATCGGGGTCACCTGAACAACCAAGGTGGCTTGATCAATTCCCCAGGCCAGTTGTTGTTGACTCAACTTAACAGCGTCGATAACCAGGGCGGCGAAATCTCCAGCGCCCAAGCCTTCGATCTGAATGCGGATCAACTCAATAACAGCGCCGGCAAGTTGCTCAGCGAGCAAGCCTTGAGTGTGCGCATTGCCCGCGCCCTGGACAACACCAAAGGTGCGTTGACCGCAAAGGCCCTGGATGTAAGGGCTGGAACGCTGATTAACCAGTCCGGTCGACTCGCTGCGGTGGATAGCGTCAACTTGCAAGTCGATGGCGAACTCGATAACCGCAGTGCAAAGGTTCTGGGCAAACATCTTGTGCTTGGCGTTGGGGCGCTCAATAACGACCAGGGCCTGGTGCAGGGTGATTCGACGTTGCTGCTCCATGCGGGCGGCGCGGTCAGTAATCAGGCCGGCACGTTAGCCGCTGGGCACAGCGTGACGCTCAACAGCGCCAGTCTGGATAACCGCAAAGGTAACTTGACCAGCGACGGTGCACTGACGGCCGGTATTGCGGGCAGCCTGCTCAACCAAGCGGGGCTTTTGAGTGCCGGCACTGACTTGCAGTTGAATGCCGCAGACTTGAACAACTCGCTCAAAGGTCGCATTGCCGCTCAGCAGGTACAGCTCACGGGGCAAGGGTTGGATAACAGTGCAGGCGGTAGTCTGTATGCCAAAGGTCAATTGGGTGTGGCCCTCGGCGGCCAGTTGAACAACGCCCAAGGCACGCTGCGCAGCGATGATCGTTTGACCATCAATGCCTCCGGTTTAACCAATGATGACGCAACACTCTCCAGTGCCAGCGACCTGAAGATCACGACCGGCAAACTAAGCAACCAGGGCGGGCACCTTAGCAGCGCAACCCAGCTGGGTATGACGGTTACCGCACTGGACAACAGCCGTAAGGGGCAGGTCTCCAGCCACGCCGATGTAAGCCTGGACCTGCAAGGTGGCCATCTCAACAATAATTCTGGTCTGATCAATGCCCCAGGGCAATTGCTGCTCAAGCAACTGGGCAGCGTTGATAACCAGGGCGGTGAAATTTCCAGTGCGCGCGCCTTTGAGTTGGCGGCGACGGCCTTGAATACGACGGACGGCAAGATACTCAGCCAGCAAGCCCTGACCTTGCGTATTGCCCAAGCACTGGACAACACCCGCGGCTTGATTTCCGCCGCTGCCTTGCAGGTGAGCAGCGCAAGCCTGGGCAACCAGGGCGGCAAGTTGAGTGCCGTTTCCGACCTGAACCTCGGCGTAGACGGTGTGCTGGACAACCGCAACGGTGAATTGCTGGGTCAGCACTCGACAGTCGAAGTGGCTGCGCTGAACAACCGCCAGGGGCGCATCCAGGGCGATAACCGCTTGACCTTGAGCAGCCTCGGCGCTGTCAACAATGGCAAGGGCACGTTGGCCGCCGGTCAAGCATTGACGGTCACTGTCGCCAGTCTCGATAACAGCGCAGGCAAGCTGACCAGTGACGGCACGCTGACGGCGCAGATTTCAGCCGGGTTGTTGAATCAGGCCGGGCTGTTCGCGGCCGGTCAAGCGTTGACCCTCAATGCTGCCAGCCTGGACAACCAGGCTAACGGCCGCCTCACCAGCAAGGCCGGGTCGCAGCTTGAGGTGGGACGCGTGGATAACCGAGGTGGCAGCATCACGTCGGTCGGGCAGTTGCAGGTCAAGGGTGCCGAGCTGGATAACCGTCAGGCCGGGTTGCTCAACTCGGGTAAAGCCATGAACCTGTCCATCGGCAAGCTGGACAACCGAGGGGGTGAAGTTTCCAGCGTTACCGAACTGACGATGACGGGCCGTGAGCTGGACAACAGCAATGCCGGTCGCGTACTGGCCAATAGTACGCTCCAGCTGACGCTCGACAGGCTGAACAACCAGCTCAAGGGCCTGATTTCTGCGCAACAGGATGTCAACCTCAAGGCAACCAGCCTGGATAACAGCGCCCAAGGCAGCGTCTACGCCAAACGCAACCTGGACGTGACCCTGGCCGGGCAGGCTGACAACAGCCAAGGCGTCATGCGCAGCGACGCCGCCCTGCAACTGCGCGGCGCCAGCCTGAATAACAACGGCGGGCGTATCAGCAGCGGCGGGGCGTTACTGGTGAGCTCCGCCAATGCCCTTACCAATCAGAACGGTGAGGTGCTCAGCGCTGATACCGCGACGGTAAATGCGGGCAGTGTCGACAACAGCCAAGGGCGCATTGTGGCTGACGGTGCACTGCAACTGACCACAGGCGTATTGCTTAATCAGCATCAAGGCCGTGTCACCAGCGCTGATCGCCTCAACCTGACAGCGACCGATGTAGACAACCGCTTCGAGGGCCGTATCGCCAGTGGCCAGGCGCTCAACGCTAGCCTCAGCAGCCTCGACCAGCGCGGAGCCGGTGAGTTTTACAGCAACAGCGAACTGACCCTGGACATGAACCAGGGGCACTTGAATAACGCCGATGGCTTTATCAACGCGCCAGGGCAGTTGTTGCTCAAAAACCTCAAAAGCGTCGACAACCGTAACGGTGAAATCTCCAGCGCCAAGGCCTTCACCTTGCGTGCCGGCACCCTGGACAACAGCGGCGGCAATTTACTCAGCGACCAAGGCTTGACCCTCAAAATCGAACAGGCGCTGCTTAACGTCAAGGGGCTGATTTCAGCCGCCGGTGTCGAGCTTGATGCCGCGCGCCTGGACAACCGCGAAGGCAAGGTCAGCAGCGCTTTGGATGCGCGCCTGGCGGTCAATGAGGACCTGCTTAACGACCAGGGCGAAATCGTCAGCGCAGGCCACACGCAGCTGAAGGCGGCCAGTTTGGATAACACTGCCGGGCAAGTGCTCGGTGATGTCAGCCTGGACGTGAAGCTCAAGGGCGCGCTGAATAATCAGGCCGGCACGCTCGGGGCCGGCACCTCGTTGAACGTGCAGGCCGCCAGTCTGGATAACCGCCAGGCCGGGAAATTGGGCAGCGACGGCCAACTCAAGGCCACGATTGATGGGTTACTGGACAATCAGGCCAAAGGGCAAGTGTTGGCCAAAGGCGCGATGGAACTGCTTGCCGGTCGTTTGGATAACCGCGAAGGGCGGCTGACCGGGCAGGGCCTGTTGACGCTGCACAGCGCCAATGTCGACAACCGCGGCGGTGTGATCCTTTCCCAGAAGGACCTTCAGCTCAATGTGGGTGAGTTGGACAATCAGCAAGGTTCGCTCAGCAGCAAGGCGGCCCTGAGCTTCTCCGGACAACAATTGCGTAATCAGAAGGGGCTGGTGAGTGCAGCGGGGCCCCTGCGACTGACTGCCGATAATGTGCAAAACGCGGCTGGCCGAATCGCCAGTCAGGCTGATCTGCAGGCAACTATCGGCGTACTGGCCCAACAGGGCGGTGAACTGGTTGCCCAGGACGAGCTGAGCTTGAGCGGGGCCTCCCTGGACAATCGCGATGGCGGCCTGGTAGGCGCCACAAAAGCGCTGAAACTGACGGTCGACGCCATTGATAACCGTGCGGGCGAGATTTCCAGCCAGAGCCGCATCGACTTCAAGGCGCAGCGCCTGGATAACAGCGCGGGCAAACTGATCGCCGGTACCGCATTGGAACTGGCCGTGGCCCATGTGATCAACCAGGCCCAAGGGATGATTTTCGCCCGGGATAACCGCTTCAACGGCGCGCGCCTGGATAACGGCCAAGGCACTTTCGCGGGCCAGCAATCGCTGAGCATGTCGCTGGTAGCCATTCCCGGCACTGAACTGGATGGTCGGCTGGATAACAAGCTGGGCAAAATCAGCAGCGAAGGCACCCTGCAACTGTCCGGCGCGACGCTCAATAACAACGCGGGTGCAATCTCTTCGGCGCACGCGCTCATACTGGCTGCCAGCGGTGCTATCAGCAACCTGGGCGGCATCATGGAGACCGATGCCAGCCTTGACCTGACCAGCGCAAGCCTGGACAACGGCCCCAAAGGCCTGCTCAACAGCCGTGGTGCATTGACCCTGGCCACCGGCACGCTGAACAACCATGGCCGTATCACCAGCGCTGATCGCCTGGACCTGGCAGCCACCCAGGTGGACAACAGCGGGCGTATCGCCAGCAGCAAAAATCTGACCGCCACCCTCACCGGCCTGAATCAGCAGGGCGGCGAACTGTTCAGCAACACCCAGCTCGATCTGGACCTTAACCACGGCCAACTGAGCAACGTGGGCGGCCTGATCAATAGCCCGCTGCTGATGTTGAAAAACCTGGCTGATGTCAATAACCAGCGTGGCGAAATTTCCAGCCAGCAAGCCTTCGCGCTGGCGGCTCGCAACCTGGATAACGGCGGCGGCAAGCTGATCAGTAACCAGGGCCTGACACTGCAGATTCAAGACGCCTTGGGCAACACCAAAGGTGCGATCAGCGCCGCCTCCCTTAACGCCAACAGTGCTCGCTTGGACAACACTGATGGTTTGCTCAACAGTCGTGGCGTCATGGACGTCTCTGCCACCCAGGCGCTGGATAACCAGCGCGGAACGCTGATTGCCGACGGTGCCATGCGGCTGTCTTCTGCGCGGCTCGACAACCGTGACGGTGATGTATCGGGCAAAGCCTTGGTGACGGTTGATATCGATCAGGTCGATAACCGCGGCGGCCAACTGATCAGCACCACCGCCGTGGATGTGCGTGGTGCGTCCCTGGACAACCGCAAAGGCCTGGTTGGCGCCGATAAGGCGGTGAAACTGCTGGTCGATCGGGTCGACAACCGTGGTGGCGAACTGTCGACCAACGCCGACCTGACCGTTACAGGGCACACCTTGGATAACAGCGATGCGGGTCGTGTGCTGGCCGGGCAATCCTTGAACCTTACGCTCACCCAGCTGCTTAATCGTAATCAAGGCCAGCTCAACACGCAGCGTTTGATGCTGAGCGCTCAGGACCTGGACAACAGCACGGGCAAACTGCTCGCCCAGCAGCTTCTGCAACTGGAACTCAAAGGAGAGCTGAATAACAGCCAGGGCGTGCTCAACAGTGAAGGGCGCCTGGGCGTCAACGCCGCCAGCCTGGTCAACCGTCAGGGCCGAATGTCCAGTGCCCAGGCGCTGGCGCTGGGTCTGACAGGGGCGCTGGACAACGAGGGCGGTGAGCTCGTGACTGACAGCACCCTGCAACTGCGCAGCGCCAGCCTGGGGAATCAGAACGGCGTGCTCAGTGGCAAAGGTGCGGTTGGGCTCACCACTGGCGCTTTGGATAACGCCGGTGGTCGTCTGATCAGCGGCGACAAGCTGGAGGTGAAAGCTGGGTTACTGAACAACACCGCTGGCAGCATAGGCAGTGCCCAGGCCCTGACGGCCAGCGTCGATGGGCTTGATCAACAAGGTGGCAAGCTGTTCAGCAACGCGGGCCTGACCCTGGACCTGAACAATGGTCAGCTCAACAACCAGCAGGGCCTCATCAACGCGACCGGGCCGCTGGTGCTCAACCATCTCAATGGTGTGAACAACCAGGCCGGTGAAATCTCCAGTGGCCAGGCCTTCAATATCGTGGCGCGCAACCTGGATAACAGCAGTGGTCGCCTGCTCAGCAACCAGGGCCTGACACTGCGTATCGACCAGGTACTCACTAACATCAAGGGTTTGGTTGCAGGTGCAAGCCTGAGTGCGCAAGCGGCCGCGGTCGATAACAGCGGCGGTACGCTCACCAGCCGTGGTGGCCTTGAATTGACCAGCACTGGGCTGCTGAGCAACGGGCAACAAGGTTTGATCAACGCCGCGCAGGCATTGACAGTCAATGCGGGCAACTTCAATAACCAGGGCGGCAGCCTGCTGGGTACCAGCGCGCTGACGCTCAATGCGTTGGCCGTGGACAACAGCGCCAAAGGCCTGATCAATAGCCAGGGCGGCCTGGAACTCAATGCCCAGAGTTTAGACGCCAGTGACGGCGGCGAGGTATCGGCCAAGGGTGATATGGACCTCACGCTCACGTCCATGGCTTTGCGTGGCGGCAGGTTGATAGGTGAGCAGCGCCTGAGCGTCGACTTGGCAAACGGTGATCTGGATAACCGCAAGGGCTTGATCTTTGCCAAAGGCCCGTTGACCTTGAAACGCCTACGCGACCTGCAAAACCAGGGCGGCGAACTGTCCAGCCAAAATGCACTTAGCTTGACGGGGCGCAGCCTGGACAACAGCGCCGGCACGCTTATCAGCCAACAGTTACTCACGCTCAATGCAGGCGACGTGGTTAACCGCGGCGGCCTGATATCGGGCTGGCAGGGCCTCAACCTGATCGGCACTCACTTGAATAACCGTGACAAAGGCACGCTGTCCAGTCGCAACGGTGATCTTGATGTGCGCCTCAGTGGCAGCTTGCTCAACAGTGGCGAAGGTGCGTTGGCCAGCCAAGGGCGGTTGAGTGTCAGCGCCGCCAGCCTGGATAACAGCAACAAAGGTGTGATCTCCAGCGGCGCGCAGCAGACCTTGAGCGTGATTGGCGTATTGAACAACACCCAAGGTGGGTTGATCGACAGCGGTTCGACGTTGGATCTGAGCGCGGCCGACCTCGACAACAGTGCCGGTAATATCACGGCCCTGCGCAATCTGAACTTCCTGGGTGGCAACTTGCTCAACACCGGTGGCTCGCTGATGGGTAACGACCATCTGGTGCTCAACCTGCAAGGCAACCTTGGCAACGTCAATGGCAAGATCGCAGGCACTGGCTCGTTGGAACTCCAGCGTGCCATTGAGGTGGATAACCGAGGCGGCCAACTGGCCAGCCAGGGACGCCTGTCATTGGCCATGGGCGGCCTGAACAACAGCCAAGGCGGCACCGTCGCGGCCAAAGGTCCGCTGGTCATCGATGCCAGCGCCATCGTTCAAAACAATGCTGACGGTTTGATCTACAGCCAGGAGGGCGATCTGCGCATCAACGCCTTTGGCCTGACCAACGCGCAGGGCAATTTGCAGGGGCAGAACGGCCTGCGTGTCGAGGTCAATGGCGATCTCGACAACCAAGGCGGCAATATCATTAGCCAGACCGGTGACGTGCACCTCAAGGCCGGGAACCTCGACAACCGTAGCGGTGTGCTCGCCAGTCTCAAGGGCGCCATTGAAGCCGGTGTGGTGGGAGTGCTTCGCAATGGCCGTGACCTCAATGGCAGCCCCAAGGGCGGCTTGATTCAAGGCCAGCGCCTTCTACTCAATGCCGGTCAATTCGATAACCAGGGTGGCTATCTCGGCGCGCAAACCAGCGACGCATTGCTGACGGTTGCAACCCTCAATAACCAGCAGGGCGCTTTATATGCCAAAGGCCTGATGCGCATCAATGGCAGCGCCCTGGATAACAGCGCCGGGCAGATAGCCGGCGACCACATCGCCTTCGGCCTCAATGGCCAACTGACCAACCACAACGGCCTGATCGAAAGCACCAACAACCTGACCGTGGCCGCCAACGCCCTCGATAACCAGGGCGGCAAGTTGCGCGCCCTGGGACGCGCCGGCAAGACAGAGTTCCAGATCGGCGGCGTGTTCGACAACCGTAACGGCGCCGTGGAAATCGCCAACCAGGACTTGACCCTGGCGGCCGCCAGCTTCCAGAACAACGGCGGCCAATTGCTGCATGTGGGTGAGGGCACGTTCGACATCTCGTTGCCCAACGTAACCGGCGCCGGCGGTACCGTTGTCACCCGTGGCGGCCTGACCCTGAACGCAGATACCTGGACCAATACCAGCGTCATTCAGGCAGGGCGATTGAACGTCAACGTCAATAACTTTACCCAGACGGAAACCGGGCAGTTGCTGGCTTCGACGCACCTGGAAGGTAAGGGTGGCAGTTGGGTGAACAATGGGTTGATTGCCAGTGATGGTAGTTCAACTCTCGATCTCGCGGGCACCTACAGCGGTAACGGGCGAGTCACCACCCAGAGTGTCCTCAACCTGCATGCGGCTCAGTTGGACCTGAGTAATAACGCCAAGATTACCAGCGGTGGCGACACGCTGATCACCGTCGATGGGCAATTGAACAACTCCGGACGCTTGACCTCTGCGACCAATCTCGAACTCTCTGCAGGTACGCTGAACAACTACGGGACGTTGGGTGCCGCACAGAATGTGACAGTCACCAGTGCAGCCTTGTTGAACGGTCATGGTTTGTTGTTCAGCGGCAATGACATGACCTTGCATAGCAACACCATCACGAACCAGTACGGCGATATCTATAGCCTAGGGCGCCTGGATATAAGCGGTCTTGATGGTACGAGTAAGGCGGTCAGCCTGGAGAACATATCGGGGAGCATTGAGTCCAGCCGAGACATGTCCCTCAAGGTTGCCAGCCTGACTAACCGTCGGGATGAATTTTCGACCAAAGAAACACCCGGTAGTGGCGGATCGCTTACAAATATCTGCTGGGACTGTAGCGGGGGCAGTTTTGTCGTCGATTTTATTGGTACCGAGAACTATCAAAGTGAGCTGCTGAAAACATCGGCTGCTTCGACTATCCAGGCGGGCGGCCGTATGGATGTCGCTGCAAATAATGTGCTCAATGAATACAGTGTCATCGCTTCCGGCGCGGACATGAATATCACCGCTGATACGCTGACTAACAAAGGTGCAGCGTCTGGCTCCGGAACGCGTACCCGGACTTGGCGGATGGAATCAACCAATGGTACTTACTGGCGTTTCAAACGTAACATCATGGATCCCTACAACGCTCAGCCCGGACCCAAAAGCCTGCCGGTCAGTGCGTTGTCAGCCTTCAGGCTGATTGGAGATACCTTGGTATCGACCGCTGGCGCGTCATTGGCACCCGCGATCATCCAGGCAGCGGGTACCGTGAATATCACGGCCACCAAATCCTTGATCAACAGCATCGAGACATCCTTTACCGCGTTGGCCGGGCGTGCTGCGCGCAATGAGGACACGGGTGTCGCCGGCGGTCCGACAACAGTGGTTGTGCAACTCGCTCCGCAATTGCCACCGGACCTGGCACAACAACAAGTCAACCCCGTTACGTTGCGCGGCTTCACCTTGCCCTCCGGCACCCACGGCCTGTTCCGCCTCAGTAGCCAAGCAGGTGAAGACACCCAAGCCACCCAAGCCACCAGCGGCCCGCAGAGTTGGACCATGGGCGGTGCCACGCTCGGCCTGGCTCAACGCCAGGATGCACAGCCGGCGCTTGAAACGCGCACCTTCGACTTGAAGAATGTTACTCAACAGGGCGCGTCTACTCGTCAGTTGGATTCCTCAGCACGTCAGGTCAGTGGCATCACCGCCAACAGCAGAACGCTTAACGTTGCCGGTGCCGGCGAGGTAGCCAACGGGAGTGGCTGGACGCCCAGCCAGATCACCCCAGGTGAAATCGCCCGGGGCGATGGTATCAACGCCCAAAATCCGTCTACAGGCTCAACTGCGCCAGTGACCGTGGTCACCGGGCCGGGCGATCAGCCAGGCCTGGCGCTGACTGAGCGGGATGCAAGCATTGAGATCATTACGCCGAACGAGCCTTCTCGACCGACGTTGAACATTCCTGGCGTGACGCCGGTTATGCCAGGCGTGCAGCCGGTTGTGAGCGCACCGGCTGCACAAGGTCCGGGCAGCAGCCCAACCCAGATCGCAGCCGTGATTGCCCAGCCGCTCAATGCAGCGGCGCAAACCACTACGGTCGCCAGCCAGACCATCAACCGCGTGCAGGGCTTTACGCCCTCCGCGCCTAAGTCCCAGCCGCATAAATACCTGATCGAAACCAACCCGGTGCTCACGGACCTCAAGCAGTTCATGAGCTCCGACTATTTGCTCGCGGGCCTGGGTTACAACCCGGACGAAAGTGCCAAGCGCCTGGGCGACGGCCTCTATGAACAACGGTTGATCCAGCAGGCTGTGCAAGCACGCACAGGGCAGCGCTTTATCGACGGTCAGAACACCGACGAAAAACTGTTCAAGTACCTGATGGACAATGCGATCCAGAGCAAACAGCAACTGAACCTGGCAGTGGGCGTGACCTTGACCTCGCAACAGGTCGCGGCACTGACCCATGACATCGTCTGGCTTGAACAGCACGAAGTGAACGGTGAGAAAGTGCTGGTGCCTGTGCTTTACATGGCCCAGGCCGACAATCGTCTTGCGCCCAACGGCGCATTGATCGCCGGTAATGACCTGAACCTGATTGCCGGCGAAAACCTGGAGAACGCCGGTACCCTGCGCGCTACCAACAACCTGTCCGCCAAAGCGGGCAACGACCTGATCAACAGCGGCTTGATCGAAGCCGGCAACCGCCTGGACCTGCTGGCAGGTAACAACATCGTCAATAAGTCCGGTGGCATCATCGCCGGACGCGACGTCACGCTCACCGCGATCAAGGGTGATGTGATCAACGAGCGTGCAGTGACCCGTACCGGCAACGGTACTGCTGAGCGCCGCGATTATCTCGACAGTGCGTCACGCATTGAGGCTGCCAACGACCTGACGATGAATGCAGGTCGTGACATCGCCAATACCGGTGGCGTGCTGCAAAGCGGGCGTGACACCACATTGGTCGCTGGCCGCGATGTGCACATCGATGCCGTTGAGCAACGCAATGGCTTGGATCTGGGCAGCCGCCTGCGCACCGAAACCGTGACGCAAAACGGTGCCAGCGTGGAGGCAGGCCGTGACCTCAAGGTATCGGCAGGGCGTGACTTCAGCGCCATTGCCAGCCGCATCGACGCCAAGCGCGACTTGAGCATCACGACGACTGAGAACCTGAGTATTTCTTCGGCCGCCGACGAACAGCATTCATCGAGTAAGTCCAAGAAGGTGACGCAGTCCAAGGATCACATCAGCCAGGTTTCCAGCGTGCTGACGGCCGGCGGCGATGTGTCGCTCAATGCCGGTAAAGACCTGGAACTCACCGCCAGCCGGATTGCCGGGGGCGGCAACGTGGCCCTCGATGCACAGCGCGATGTGAGCATCCTGTCGGCACTGGACGAAGACGCTTCGTTCTACTCGAAAAAGAGCAAGAGCTCGTTCGGTCGTAGCAAAAGCCAGCAGCGGGAAAGTTACGACAGCACCAACGTGGCCTCGGTCGTTGAAGCCGGTAAAGACCTGACCATCAATGCCACCAAGAAGACTGATGGCGGGATGAGCATCGATGGCGGGCGTGACGTCACCGTGATCGGCAGCCAGCTGAAGGCCGATGGAGACATGTTGCTAGGGGCCACGGGTGACATCGCGGTGTTGTCGGGAGTCGAGGAGCATGGTTCCTACAGCAAGAAGACCAAGTCCGGGTTCCTGGAGCTGTCCAAAAGTGGCAAAAGCCAGTTGAAGACTACTGCGAGCCAAGTGGGCAGTGAGTTGGAGGCGGGCAATGACGTGGTGGTGGCGGCAGGTAATGATGTGCGGGTGCGGGCCAGTGAGATTAGTGCAGAAAATGATGTCGAGTTAAGGTCTGGACTGGTCAAGGAGACAGGCGACATCAACCTGGTCTCTGCAAACGACACCGCCTATAGCCGTAGTGAAAAATACGAGAAGAAAACCGGCTCGATCTCGGGTGGGTTTATTGCGATCTCCTCGGCCAAAAAAGCTGGCCAGGAAGCCCAAAGCAGCACCAGCGTGGGGAGCCAAGTGTCCGCGGATCGTGATGCGAGCTTGCACGCTGAGCGAGATATTAACTTGGTGGGCAGTGGGGTCAGCGCCGGGCGTGATGTCAGTCTCAATGCAGGACGCGATGTCAATGTACTTGCGGCCCAAAGCAGTACCAGTGAGCGCGATTGGCAAAAAAGCAAACAAGCCGGTATTGGCGTATCGAGTGACGCCAATGGTGTGACCTTGTTTGTGGGCGCTGATAAAAGTGCAGAGAAAAATAGACTTGAGCAGCAAACAGCAGCCGCCAGCCAGATCAATGCAGGACAGGACCTGACGATCAATGCCAAGCGAGATATCAACCAGCGCGGCTCTGACCTATTGGCTGCCAATGATGCTGAGCTGACGGCCGGGCGGGATATCAACATCGATGCGGCACGCGAACGTTTGCTGATTGAGCAGCAGCGGGAGACGGAGCGTAATGGGTTGAGCGTGGCTATCAACCACAACTATGGCAACACCAAAGACGCAGTGAGCGGGGCTGGCAAAGGAGAGGACAACATCAGCAAGGGCTCCAGCACGCTGAAAGGTGTTGATGCAGTCAGCCAATTCCTTGCAGGTCCTACTGGGGACGTAAAATTCGGCAATAGCAAGCACAGCACCAGCACACAGCTGATTGAAGAGACCAATCGTTCATCGACCCTGAAGGCCGGTAAAGATCTCAACATGGTCGCTGGGAATGATGTGGCGATCAGCGGCGGCCAGTTGAATGCCGGCCGTGATATCAACATCAAAGGTCGGGATGTTTCGCTTGATGTAGCCAAGGGCAGCATTAACCAAAATGACAGCGAGAGCCAGAGCTGGGGTGGCATCCATGGCGGTACCAGTGGAGGAATAAAGCTAGGCGTAGGTGGGAGCCATGGCGTTGCTAGCGAGAAGGGTAGTAACGGTACTTCTACTGTCACGACAGCGCAGGCCGGACGCGATATTAACCTGAACGCGAGCAATGACCTGAACCTGGTAGGTACTCAAGCCAAAGCTGGTCGCGACATCGATCTCAAGGCAGGGAATGACTTGAGCATCCGTGCTGCGCAGAACGACAGTTCAAGCGACAGTAATAGAAACAGTGGCGGTGGAGAAGTCGGGTTTACCTTTGGCAATGAGGGGGTCGGCGTTTATGCCAGCGTCAGCATGGGCAAGGGCAACCTGGACCGGGAAGGGCAGCGTCAACAGGACGCCTATCTCTATGCTGCCGATCGTTTGGGCTTCGAGAGCGGCCGCGATACCCAGGTCGCAGGTGCCGACTTGCGGGGAGATAAAGTCATTGGCCGGGTTGGCGGAGACCTGAATGTTTCTTCTGTCCCCGACACCGGCAAAGTCAAAGGCAAAGAATTTGATCTGAGTGTCACCGTCACCATCGGTCCGGGCGCCGGTGTCAGCGGTTCGGTTGGTTACGGCCAGACCTCTGGAAAAACCAATGGGGTCGAAGACCAGACGCGGATCACCGCCAGCGACAAAGTGGATATCCGTACGGAGAAGCACACACAACTCGATGGCGCTTTAATCGCTTCAGACAATGGCAACTTGAAACTGGACACCGGCACGCTGGGGTTCAGAGACATCTCTGGAGAAGATAAAGAGCACGGGTATTACTTGAACGTCGGTGGCACCTACAAAAACGGTGAAAGCACTACCCAGGACCCGAGCCAGGTCGGTAAAGGCAAGACGGGGCAGACGGGGTGGAGTGTTACTGGCTGGAAGTACGATAAGCAACGCGAGCAATCAGTCCGCGCGACAGTGGGCGAGGGTGAGATCGTTGTGCGTGATGTGAGCGATGTTACATCTGCAGTGACGGGGCTCAATCGCGATGTTGAAAAGGCCTACGAAGTTACCAAGGACCAGGAAAAACGTACGGATCTGTATGTAACTGACTCTTCGTTGAAAGCGGTGACATCCCCAAAGGCAACATTAGAACAATGGAAAACCGACGCCGCCAAGTTAGGTGACAAAACCGAAGAGACGATTTTCCAGATGGTGGACCTGCTTGGCGCTGGCTCGCAGATTGCGCAAGGTATAAACCCTGACTTAGTCGGAATCGAGATGAAAGGCCAGGCCGCCATACGGCAGCTAGGCAGTCGTCACCAAGAAGAGAGGTCCGCTATCGTCAACCGGGTGCTTGGTAATATCACGAACAACGCCCAGTCGCCTGAAACTCAAGCACTGGCAGATAAGCTCACTCAGATAGCAGGGGACGACCCGCAAAAAGCCCTGCAGGTGTTGGTGTTGCTGAAAGGCTTGAATAAAAGCAGTCATGGAGAAAGTAATTTCTTACCGGCCATACCTCTCGCTATGGCGGGCATCACAGCCATAGGAGGCGCGTTAGTCGCAGCTAACCCAACCACGCAGGAAAACTTGCGTATTGCGGCAAATTCCCTGGTTGAGGCAACAGCCAAAACTGGAGAGAATGCTGCGCAAAGCATGAAAAGCAGCATATTGATCTGGGATGTGATTGTCGGTACGGCATTCCCGATCCACCTGCTTGATCCTAGCAATCGCAGTCTGGTCAATCCGATCCTGACTGACATCGCCGTGCATCCGAGCAGTGGCGGGTTTGGTGATGGCAGTGTGGTTGCTCCGACCGTTCATACCGGTGGGACGCAGCTGGATGGGCGACAGGATGATGGTAAGTATGTGACACCGGAGCATCGACTTGATCCGGGGAATATGTTTAGTGAGAATGGCAGCTCGGGGACAAATGATGTAGGTAGCGTTGCCGATAAAATATTGTCCGCCAATCGTGTCGGCAGCGGATTGAAGGAGGATATGTCACACGTTGCAGCTAGCTATCTCACCAAGGAGCAGCTTGCAGCAGGTAAAACGTTCCCCGTAATCGGTGGAGACGGTGTGAATAGAACCTTGCTACAAACTTCGGGTGGCCTCAATGGGAAGTCAGGTATATATGAATATATTCTTGATCCGTCAGGAAATGTCACTCATCAGAGATTCATCGAGAATGGAATAATAAATGGTATTCCAAATCAACGTCCGCCGAAGGTGAAGTGAAATGTATTTTCCTATGGTTCCGAGCTCATTTATTTATAGCTGTGTGAAGTTATGTTGGCGAGATGTGCTGTGGGGTTATGAGCGAAGGCTGGTAGGTTGGGAGTTTGTTGTAGAGTTTGCCGACTTTAATGTGTCTGGCGGATCCGTCGAACCATTGGAAATTGATCTGATTTGTTTGGGTGAAATTGACATCCGGGAAATTGAAGAGAAGATGTACTTGCTCTCGGAGCAGGAAAAAGAAACGCTTGCTTTCACGTCGAAACAAAAATGGTTGTTCATTGCGCTTAAGTGGCTGTATGAGAATCAACGTCATGTCGTTGATCCTCTTGGATCGGTTGAGTTGGTTTACGAGGACTTTGATTTTCCCACTGAAATAGAAAGTTTTGTTCGCTATATGCCGGCGCAGGGCGGATATAAGCCTGAGGAATATACCGCTCAACAAAATATTGACAGGCTTTTTTGTAATTGGCGAGAGTATTTGGAGAGGATGGCTGACGTTTTTAAAGTGGCGAATTAAAAAAGGGGACAGATTTGAATGGCGCTTACTTAACAGCTAGCCGGCTGATTTGATAATAAATAAGTGAAAAAGGCCGCCCTTGGTCTACGGTGATAGTTGCGAACACCCACCACTCGAACAAGGACAGCCCGCGTGAATCGCAGACCTCAAATCGCCAAGCATCAACAGCAGCGTATGCAGCAGCACGCGAAAAACAGCAATGGCCGTGCGTTGGAGGAACGGTTCATTTCTGACTGTCGCAACAGCGTCGGGCTGGATAACTATTTTCAGCGTTTTGCCTAGAGTGGTATCCAGCTCGAATTCATCCACTCGCCATCGTCATGACTAGGAAAAAAGGGGACTGAAAAAAGGGGACAGATTTATTTATAGGTTTGACTAGTCCTTTTAGATATAAAGAATGAGTCTCTAGAAAAATAAATCTGTCCCCTTTTCGTCGGAAAACTTGCGTATTGCGGCAAATTCCCTGGTTGAGGCAACAGCCAAAACTGGAGAGAATGCTGCGCAAAGCATGAAAAGCAGCATATTGATCTGGGATGTGATTGTCGGTACGGCATTCCCGATCCACCTGCTTGATCCTAGCAATCGCAGTCTGGTCAATCCGATCCTGACTGACATCGCCGTGCATCCGAGCAGTGGCGGGTTTGGTGATGGCAGTGTGGTTGCTCCGACCGTTCATACCGGTGGGACGCAGCTGGATGGGCGACAGGATGATGGCAAGTATGTGACGCCGGAGCATCGACTTGATCCGGGGAATATGTTTAGCGAAGAGGGATCTGAAAACGCCGCCCTGTACCCAAAGCTGAAGGAACAATTGATACTGGAAAACCTGAAAAATCTCGCTTCACAGGACCCAAGATTAGCGACTGCTGTGAACGGGAGTGGAACGAATAATCCGAACTTTTCTATCGGTCAAGGTACTTCTACTGAGTCTGATCAGTTAGGGAAGACCTGGGTTGGTGATGGTGCGAAGAAAACTGGTGATGGGCTTGGTCTGATCAGTGCAGACGGCACGCGAGTCTATAGACCACCTATGTCTAAAGACTCCCCTTTTGCCCCGACGGGCGTGCAGGCCAATTTTGAAAGGTATAATATCAATCCAACGACAGGCCAGCGCATAAAAGTAAGTAATGGCCATCTGAATATTAAGGATTAGGAGGAGTTGTGCGCGCTATCGTAAAAGGCATTTCTAATGATGTTTTTGATATTAATACCTACCAGCCGGAAAAATCGGATAATTTTTATTTGAGTCTTCGTGTTCGAATTGGACTTGAATCCTCGCAGGGAGCGGACGATTTTGAACTTTTCGTTTGCACGCCAAAGTGGTTGGACGAATCTCTATGGGAGCCCCGCTTGGGAAGGGGGATGCTAATTGTTCGCGAATACAGCCTTAAAGAAATTGAAGGTTTTATTTATGATTGCGTAAGCCGTAGTGAAGGCGCTAGTTGGGCTGATATCGCAATGAGGCTAGGGAGGGTTTTTTCTTGGGAGTTCGATGATTATCAGGTTTAGATGTCAAGATTCAAACAAAAAATGCGGGTGTCATGAGTAACGAAAGGTGACAGATTCATTTGATTTAAGCTAAACGCCGGGCAGGATGTGGCGATCAACGCCAAGCGCGATATCAACCAGCGCGGCTCTGATGTGGGCGCTGCCAATGATATCGAGCTGACGGCGGGCAGAAATATCAATATCGATGCTGCGCGTGAAAGTGTGCTCACCGAGCAGATACGCGAGAAAGACAGCAAGAAAAAAGGGGACAGATTTATTTATAGGTTTGACTAGTCCTTTTAGATATAAAGAATGAGTCTCTAGAAAAATAAATCTGTCCCCTTTTCATGCTTTTCATGTATATATCACTAGGGACCTTGACGGACATAACGGAGGAGCATGGAAAGCAGCTAAATCGGTTAAAGCGCTTGGCTCGAAAGATACGAGACTGGGTACTTTTGACGTGAATATGAAACGTATTGGTGATTGAAATGAAAAAAACTGAGATGCCGGATTGGATTACACGTGGGAAGACCATTTCTGAATTAATTGAAGAATTACGCTCATTTGAGGATCAAACTCTTATGGTTGAGATTTCAGTTGACGGTGGCGTAAGTAAAAAGCCAATCAGCTTGGTTGGGAAGGAAGATGGTGTCTGTGTTTTATTTAATTGCGAGTCGGATTTTTAACGCGGGCTATGGTAGTGCCGGGGGGCGTAGAGCAGAATAGATGGGGCTACGGTGACTCTACCCGACACTGCGGCCAATCGAATTACGGGCAAGGTCAAATGCAAAGAATTCGATATCAGCATTATGGCGAAACAAAAAGGGGACAGATTTGAATGGCACTTAATTAACAGCTAACAGGCTGATCTGATTACAAAAAAATGAAGAAAAGGCCGCCCTTGGTCTACGGTGATAGTTGTGAACACACACCACTCGAACAAGGACAGCCCGCGTGAATCGCAGACCTCAAGTCGTCAGGCATCCACCCGCCATCGTCATGACTTGGCCTGCGCCGAGTACGTTGGTTATCGGGTGGCCCGCCAATGCAGGATTTGCTGTTGAATGTTCCAGTGAATAATCTGCTCGTAGAGCTTCTCGACGAAAGCGACATCAAGCTCGGCTTCTACCGCCCATAGTCGCCGCTCCTCAAGCATGGCCGCGACGCGTTCAGGTGCTGGAATGTCCTGTTCGTTGGCTTTGAACTGCGCCGCAGCCTTTACGTAACGCAGGCGTTTTTGTAGCGAGTCGAGGATCTGGCGGTCAAAAAAGTCGATGCCCGCTCGAATGTCATTGAGGTTCTCGCAGGCTTGTGGCGGTTTTAGTGGCAGCATGGTGCTGGTCTCTTTCAATAATGAGTACGCAAGTTGAATGACGCCGTCGGCAATCGCTCGACGACCGCGTGTTCAGTGAATGTTCGCTTAGATCGAAGGGTATTCAGTTGAGCTTCGGTAACCACTTCGTCGATCAAGGCGTCGATCATGCTGCAGTCGTGATGATGAGGTGTGGTGATCAGGTGTGCCGAATTACCGGAGGTGGCCAGGCAGTATTTCGTCGCAATTCTTTCTGATGGGCAAGGGAACACGACGGTGATGGAGTTTTCGTTGCGCCAGGCATCAATGCCCGAGGCCTGGAAGCGGTCGACGGCGTACTGTGCCGTGTCCAGGCTGTGTTTGATCCGATGGCGCCATTCAGCCAATGAGTAGCTGCGCAGTGCCGCCCACATCATCAGGGGTGTGTGGCCGTTGCGCGAGCCGCTGATGGTCTTGTCATGGGCCCGGATATAGTCCACTTCCACTGAAATGCGCGCGACGTTTTTGCGTTTGGCCACGACAATTCCGCAAGGAATGGGCGAGCCGATCATCTTGTGGCCGGAGACGCAGATCGAGTCGATGCCGTCGGCAAACGAGAAGGGTTGTGGGTGATCGACGAAGGGCAGAATCATCCCGCTCAGGGCCGCATCAGCGTGCAGGTAGTAGTCGTGGCGGGCAATGCCTGCGTGTTGCAGGCGTTGCTGGATGGTCACGATATTATCCACGGCTCCACGCATCGTGGTGCCGATGTTGGCGAAGATGATGGGGTGACGCTCCTGGTCGGCGGTTATTTTTACCATCAGGTCGTCGTAGTCGATTTCGCCATTGGGCAACGATTCGACCGCACGGCATTTGATCCGCAATAATTTGACGATCTTTGCCACGGAGTAGTGGGTGTCTTTCGAGTAGTACAGGGTGCCGTCCGGAAACAGTTCGCGTCCCAGGTAGCAGCCAAACATGTTGCCTTCCGTCCCGCCATTGGTGACGTAACCCCAACTGTCTTCGAGGGCAATGTTGAACAGCTCGGCAAAATACGTCATGACGTCTTTTTCAAAGTCGAACGAGTTCAACAGGTAGTTGCTGTACTCGTTCCAGTCCCCGCAGTTGTTAATCGAAAATTGCAAGAAACGGTGCAGCTGGGAGTAATCAAAATCGGCTGATTCGGGATACCCAATGTTGAAATACTGATGTGTCACGCAGTGCTGCCAGAAGCCTTCAAGCTTGCTTTGGTCGGCAGGGGATAAAGTCATGTCTAACTCCTTTTAAATCGACTGGGTGACGCCGCCCGGTCAGGCGGCTATCTGCCTCGCGTCTACCAATGACCACCAGCTGCTGAGCGTGGGCGAATCCGCCAGTTCTTCGAAGCTGACGGCAATGCCACGTTCCTTGAGTTCGGCCGCGAGTCTCATCACTTGCAAGGAGTCGAGGCCATAGAAAATCAGGTTTTCCTCAGGGTCCAGGTCTTCACAGTCCTCGACGAGTTGCAGCACGCGAGTCTGCAACCAGGCGCGGGTGGTTTCCGCTGCCAGAAGCTGACGCAGGCGCTTCTTGTCAATCTTGCCCACGGGGGTCAGCGGCATGGTCGCGATTAGCCGGATGCGGTCGGGCAGTTTGTATTCGGCGATGCCGAGTTCCATCAGGTGACGTCTGAGCGCGGGCGGCTTCAGGCTCGGGTTACGTGAGACGACGAACGCGCAGCTTTTTTCTCCCAGCCTGTCATCGGGCATGGCCACCAGGCCCGCGTGAGTCACATCCGGATGGAGGACGATGAGGTTTTCGATTTCCTCCGAGGCGACTTTTTCACCGCCACGGTTGATCTGGTCCTTGACCCTGCCGACCACGCGCAAATCGCCGCTCGGCATGAGTTGGACGAGGTCACCGGAGTAGTAGTAACCCTCGTTATCGAACGCCTGGGCATTTTGTTCGGGACTTTGGTAGTACCCGCAAAAGGTGTAAGGGCCACGTGTGGCCAGCATGCCAGGTTCTCCGTCCGGGACGGGGAGGCCTTGTTCGTCAACGATTTTGATTTCATCGTCGGGGCTGATCGGACGGCCCTGGGTAGTAAAAATCTGTTCGTCGGAGTCATTTAGCCGGGTGTAGTTGATCAGGCCTTCGGCCATCCCGAATACCTGTTGCAGCTTACAACCGAGTACGCCGGGCACCTGGCGTGCCAGCGAGTCGGCAAAACAGGCGCCACCGACCTGGAGGAACTCAAGCGATTGCAGTTGTTCTTTATGCTCCGGCGCTGCCTGCAGCCACAAGGCGACTGCACTTGGTACCAAGGCCACAGTATTGACCTCTTGGCGCTGGATGATCGAAAAACAGGTCAAGGGCTCCGGGCTGGGCGCCATGATGATGCAGCCGCCAGCATGCAGAACACCGAGGGCGCCGGGGGAGCTGAGCAAGAAGTTATGGGCGGCAGGTAGCGCGCATAGAAAGCGCGTGCGTGGCGTAAGTTCGCATACTTGCGCGCTTGCCCTGGCGTTGTAGTAATAGTCGTTGTGAGTGCGGGGGATGAGTTTGGGGGTCCCCGTGCTGCCGCCTGACAGTTGGAACAATGCGACCTCGCCGGGCCTCGAGGGGGAGACGTTCACGTTGCTCTCGCTCGGCGTATTGATCCAGTCGGCGAGGTTGTTTTCGTGACGTTGCTCGCCCAACAGCAAGATGATGTCTGGACTTGAACCCACCTCCTTGAAGTCGGCGATATAGCTGTCGTCACGGAAGACTTCATGCTCGCGGGAGGCAATCAACAACGTTGGCGCGATTTGTTTGGCGTAACTCTTGAGTTCAAGTTTGCGATGGCTGTAGAGCGCGTTGAGGGGGGCGATTCCTGACTTGAGCAGGGCAAAAAGGACAATGTAAAACTCCGCGATATTGGGCAACTGCACCAGTGCAGTGTCACCGTTGCCAAGCCCGCTGGCGGCCAGTCGCGAGGCCAGGTTGGAAGACAATTGGTCCAACTCGGCATAGCTGAAGTGGCGATCGCCGCAAATAATCGCGGGGGCATCGGGTTGCGACTGGCTGCGTTCTTGAAGGAGGTGGGTGAGCGGTTTGTCGAGCCAATAGCCTTTGTCCCGATAACGCTGTGCGCTTTCCAGAGGCCAGTGGTTAAATTCAATAGTCATAATATTCACGTGTGAAAAAATTCGAGTTAGTGGGCCAATCCGCAGGCGCGCAGCATGGTGCCAAGTTTGGTCTGGACTTCTGCCCATTCGGAGCTAGGGCTTGAGGCCTCAACGATGCCTGCGCCGGCGAACAGGCGGACCTTGTTTCGCCTGACAGTGCCGCAACGAATCGTTACGACCCATTCGCCATTGCCCTGGGCATCGCACCAACCCACCATGCCGGTGAACAGGCCGCGCTCGAAGGGTTCGACGAAGCGAATCAGGCGCCGGGCGCGCTCGGTAGGGAAGCCGCACACAGCCGGTGTGGGGTGCAAGCGGCAGGCAAGCTGCAAGGCCGATACAGCCGGGTCTGCCAGCGTGCCTTCAATGCGGGTCGAGAGGTGCCAGAGCGCGGGCGTGCTGATGAGGGAGGGGCGTTGCGGCACATTCAGCTGCGTGCACAGTTCCCCGAGTTGGCTGACGATGTCCTGGGTCACGAACCCGTGTTCGTAGTGATCTTTTTCCGATGTCAGCAACCAGTCTGCATTGCGCCGGTCGGCTTCTGGATCGGCCATGCGCTTGGCCGACCCTGCCAGCGGGTTGGACAGAAAGCTCAGGCCTTCCTTGCGGACCAGGAGTTCGGGACTGACACCGATCAGCGTGGTGCCATCAGGCATTGGCACACAGAAGTGGTAGCCGCTCGGGTTCTGGGCTTTCAGGTTGTGCTGCAGGGCACTCACATCCACATCGTTTGCAAATATCAGCTCGCGTTGAACCGAGAGCACAGCCTTGCGTACGTCGCTGTGGCGGAAGTTGACAACGGCGTGTTCCACCGCCCGTTTGAAGGCCTGTTCGTCCGGAATGTTTTTCTGTTCGATCAACTCAGGCAGCGTCGACATACCCGTTCTCGCGTGGATGTCTCGGGTCCGCCATTGCGCGTGTTCAGGAATGTAGAGGCAGGAAGGTTCAGCAGGGTCGAAAGGGATGGCGCCAACGATGATTGGGTTGCTCTGGCCAGCTTCGCGCGCCCGATCAAACGCTTGCGCAATTGTCTGCTGGAACAGGCTATTGGCGTCATCGCCGCCAATGGCAGGTGTTTCAATTCTCTGCAGCATCCCGGTGACCGCTAACTCGCGATCGCCGGATGTGAACGAAAAACTATGTTGTACCTCTGCGAGTTGCACCTCTTCCATCTCGTTCGTTCTTAGGGTGCCCGTTCTCATTTGGGGGAAGCCTCCGTGGCCTAGGGATAAAAGAAAATCTTGAAATTGAATCATTATCGTTTCTAATATGTGATGCTAATCATTACGATTTGTCAATCACATGAGTGAGCCATGAGAGAGTTAACTTCAATGCAAGCCGCCTGTTGGATCGGGCGGACTGCTCATGCGTTTTTAGGGAAAGTTTCAGCTCATTTGTATGCCGAGTTCGATGGCCATTGCATTGAGCTGGAGCGGCTGCGCAAGGCACTTGAGCAGGTATGTCGGCTGCACCCCATGCTGCGAGTCAGGCTGAATGCAGAAGGGCTTCAATCCATTGCTGCGATGGACCAGTCACCGCCTTTGGAGGTCGAGGATTTACGTTGGATGAGTGACGAGGAGGTTGCGCAGCGCCTGCTCTGCAAGCGTGAGGAATGGACTCATCAGCAGCTTGATCTGTGTCAGAGGCCCGCAGCGCGGTTTTGCGTGAGCCTGCTGGCCAATGATGCGTTTCGGCTGCATGTCGATACGGACATGATCGCCATTGACCCATCCAGTTTTCGCACGTTGATAGAAGACCTGGCAGAGCTCTATGAACATCCAGAGGCCGCTCTGCCACACACGCCATCTTTCTTCGACTGGTATGACAAAGCGCGCACCGATAGCGCACTTAAAACGGCCCGTGACCGGGACCGTCTCTGGTGGCGCGAGCGTCTGCCTGATATCGCGCCGGCGCCGACGTTACCTTTTCTTGAGGCCCAGCCTGACCAGCCGCACAGCGATCGACTCAGCACATGGCTGGGCCCAGAAGAGCGCCAGGCGTTACAGCGTCTCGCCCGCGAACGCAGAATAACGCTGTCTACCTTGATGATGGGGGTGTTTGCGGCGGCCCTCGGCGCCCAAACGGGAGACAAGCGATTTCGCCTCAATGTCCCTACGTTCTGGCGAACTCCGCTGGTGGGCGAGGTTGAGCGGATCGTCGGCGATTTTGCCAACATGCTGATTCTGGATGTCGATCTGGAGGCGGCCCGGAGCCTGGCCGAGTTGTGCAGGCAACTGGCAGGCAATATGGTGGATTTGCTCGAGCATTGCGCTTATCCCGGAGTGAACCTGATGCGCGACCTGTCTCGTCATCATGGCGCTGCGCAACTGGCCCCTGTTGTGTTTACCGCCGGGCTGGATCTGTCTGGCTCAGAGCTTCTTTCTGAGCGCGTGCGGCGAGTGTTGGGCCCCATGAACTGGGTGGTTTCCCAAGGGCCTCAGGTTGCGCTAGACGCGCAGGTTGCCTGCGCCGACGGCGGCATCTTGATCAATTGGGATATCCGTCTGGATGCGTTACCACAAGCCTGGGTGTCGGAGTTTTTCAACCGTTTCGTGGTGATGGTGCGCGAGGTGGCCGCGTGCTCCGCTGTTCTGGACCAGCCACTCTCCCAGCCAGCGGTTGTCGCAAAACCACTGACCGCTTTACAGCAGGCTTATTTGCTTGGGCGCAGCGCGCAGATGCCGCTGGGTGGTGTGGCCATGCAAGAGTTTCGCGAGTACCGCGGCGCTATGGATCCGGCACTGCTGCGAAGCCGGCTGGTCGAGATGGTTCAGCGCCATGAAAGCCTGAGAGTACGCATCGACGCGCAGAAACTCGTGCAGTTCGTCAGCGATGAGGTGCAGTTGAACCTGGACGAAGTCGACCTTACGACCTTATCGCCAGAAGAGGCACTTAGCTACGTTGAGGCGCGCCGCGAGGCGTATGCGCATGCGTTGTTCGAGCTGGACCGTTCGCCTTGGAACGTCACGATCTTCAAGCTCCCGGAGGGCCAGTTGAGCGTCTTCGTACGCCTCGACGCCTTGATTCTCGATGGGCGCTCAATCGCCACTCTCATGGTCGAGCTGTTCGACGGCGCAACTGGCGAGGAGCCGTTCCCACAGGCGGCATCCGAGCCAGAGGATTTCGTCAGTAAGCGCAAGGCAGATTCCGCTTATTGGAAAACCAAGCTCGCTGCAGTCAGCGGGGCACCGCGGCTGCCGTGGATCACTGCGCTGGATCGGGTGGGCGCTTCACGCTACGAGCGACAGAGCCTGCTGATCCCCAAGCCGGCGTTCGGCGCCTATTGCAAGTTGGGCGCGCGGCAGCGGCTGTTTAAAAACACCACGCTAATGGCACTGGTGCTGGAAGTGCTCTCGCACTGGCTCGATGAGGGCGGTTTGTGTGTTGCGGTGCCTGTTGCCCCTCAAACGGTCGGTGCTTTTGCGAATCGCTCAAGCTTTATCGCGATCAATTGGAGCGCCGAGCCAGATGGCTTTGCCGAACGCGCTGCCAAGCTGCAAGTAGATGTGCTGGAAGGGTTGCAGCACCTGAGCTTCTCAGGGGTGGACCTTGCACGTTTGCTGTTTGAGTCCCATGGTCCCGGCCCGGTGCTTCCGGTGGTGATCACCAACGGGTTTTCCTGGCCGGTCTCGGCGCAGGGCAGCCCGATGAGCCTGCACGACGGTCTGACCCAGACGCCACAGGTGGCGATGGATATTCGCTTCTCGGCCAATGCCGACGGCGAATTGGTGTTCGATATCGACTATGCACGCGCAGTGCTGGAGCCAGAAATTGTCAGCGCCGTTTTGAACGCAATCGAAAAGGCGATCGACCAGGCGACGACAAGCGGGGTTTTGGCCGTTGATGTCAAGGCGATAATCGAAAAAGGCCACTACCGGTTCAATAGTCGGGTCACTGAAGCGTGCCGCGAAGGGTTTCTCGACAGGATCGCGACCAATATCTTTGATCGGACCAATACTAAAATTGCTCTCATCAGTGGTGATCGGCTAATCAGCTATGCCGAACTCGGCCACAGCGTGTGCTGCATCATCAGGGCATTGAAAGCGCGCGGATTATCGCGTGGGCAAGTCGTCGCCATCTGTCTGCCTCGCAGCCCGGAACATACGATGGTGACGTTGGCGTGTGCTCTGACAGGCGTAATCTGGGTTCCCATCGACGTTTCAGCGCCGGCCGAGCGGTTGCGTTACCTGCTGGAAAACTGTCAGCCCGATCTTGTGGTGATTGCCCAGCATGAGTCTGTCGGCTCAGTTACGGCAACACCGGCGGAACTCTTGGCTGTGCAGACCCAGGCGATGCCCGTGCTAGATGACCTGTCATTAAGCGACGCCCCGGCCTATTACCTTTATACCTCGGGCACCACAGGTAAACCCAAATGCGTGGTTCTGAACAACCGAGCCACCGCCAATGTCGTCGGCAGCACCCTTGAACATTGGGCTGTCACCGAGCGCGATGTGTTTATGTCCGTGACTCCACTGCACCATGACATGTCGGTGTTTGACGTGTTCGGATGTCTGACGGCAGGGGCAACACTGGTGCTTACCGGGGCCGGCGAGGAAAAGGACGCAGTACGCTGGAACCAGTTGATCGCCCAGCATCAGGTGACGTTGTGGTGCTCTGTGCCCGCTATTTTAGAAATGCTCCTTTCATGCCGCACCACCCATGATTTGAAGAGCCTGCGTTTGATTGCCCAGGGCGGTGATTACATCAAGCCGGCCGTGATCGCCGAGTTGCGTGAACTGCTGCCGTCATCTCGGTTGATTTCCCTGGGTGGGCCGACGGAGACCACCATCTGGAGTATCTGGCATGAAATTACGGACGATGACCGTGCGCTGATTCCTTATGGAAGGCCCTTGCCCGGTAATAGCTACTTCGTCCTAGACCCACGAGGCGAGCATTGCCCGGCAGGCGTTGTTGGCCGAATTCACACGGCCGGCGTCAATCTCGCGCTGGGGTACCTCGAAAACGGAGAGTTGGCTCAAAGCGAGTTCGTGACCGTCAGTGATGAACATGGCCAAGCCGTTCGGGCGTTCCGGACCGGTGACTGTGGGCGTTACCGCCGCGACGGTACCTTGATCTTCGACAGTCGGGTAAATGGCTACGTGAAAGTTCGCGGTGTGCGGGTATCGCTTCCGGATATCGAGATAGCGCTGATCAATCATCCGTCGCTCAGGCACGTGTTGGTCGTGGATTACGGCGAGCAGCGCCAAGGCGAGGTTTGCATTGGCGCTTTGTATGTCTGTCAGCAGGGCGGCGAAGAACCGACCACCACCGAACTACGCAACTTCGCCCGCCAGCACCTGCCGCACTCCCATGTGCCCACGCGTTTGCTCAGGGTGGACGCGTTGCCGCTGTCGCAGAACGGCAAGCCTGATCGTCAACGGGCCCGCAGCCTTCTTACGGCTTCGGTAAATGACGCAAGTGAACCCGCTGCGATGAGGCGCTCGACCCCACGCAACAAGGTATTGGATATCTACTTGAGCGTACTGGGGCGACCGCTGGCGGATGGGGCGAATGACAGCGTGGACTTTATTAGCCTTGGGCTACGGCCCCAGCATTTGAAGGCAATTTCGGCGCGGGTCCAAGAGGATTTCTCGGTGCGCCTTTCGCCAGGGCAGCTCCTGCGCTGTCGCAATGCACAAGACGTTGAACGCCTGCTCATGGCTGAGGGTTCCTGAGCGTGTAATGGATGTTGATATAAGCGCGGTGGCGCGCCTGCGCGCACGTCCACTGCAATAACCAAACAGTTGGGCCTAGGGAGATGGATTGGATGATGGATGTACAAAGTGTTGATATTACCGGCGTTGGCATTGGCCCCTTTAATCTGGGTTTGGCCGCGTTACTGTCCAAGCATCCTGGCGTGACCGGTGTATTCCTTGACCGCAAAGCGGAGTTTCGCTGGCATGAAGGGCTTTTGTTGCCAGGCACAACGCTTCAGGTTCCGTTTCTGGCCGACCTGGTGACGATGGCGGACCCCACCCATCAACTGAGTTATCTGAATTACCTGCATCAGCACGATCGCCTGTATCCGTTCTACTATTACGAAAACTTTCAGGTGCCTCGCCGTGAATACGATCACTACTGCCGTTGGGCGTCGCAGCAGCTGCCCGCCTGCCATTTCGGCGAGGAGATCTGTGATGTGACGTATGACGCCAACGCTGGCCGGTTTCTGGTTGAGAGCCAATCAGTGTCAGGCTTCAAGCGCTATTATCACAGTCGGGACCTGGCGATTGGCGTCGGTACTGCGCCACTGTTGCCCCAGTGGGCACAGGTCAAGAGCACTGCGCCGGTGATGCACTCGGCGGAGTTCGGCAAGCGCCAGCAACAGTTGTCGAAATGCCAGCGGGTCACGGTCATTGGCTCCGGCCAAAGTGCGGCCGAATGTGTGTTGGCCTTGTTCAGCGAGTTGACACCCGAGCGGATTGCAGCAGGGGCGTCGATTCGCTGGATCACACGTTCACCGGGTTTTCATCCCATGGAGTATTCGAAACTGGGGCAGGAGTGTTTTACGCCGTCCTACATGGAGTACTTCCACAGCATTCCGCGGGAGCGACGCCGTGACATCGTTGCAGGGCAAGGGCTGCTGTACAAAGGCATTAGCTTCTCGACCATCGCTGATATCTACGACCTGATCTATGAACGCTCGATTGGCGGCAGTGATCCGGGCCTGACGTTGCTATCCAATTGCGAGGTGCAGGCGGTGGAGGAGATTGATGGCACGCTGAAAATCGATTACCGGCACCGTGAATTGAACCAGACCGGCACTCTTGAAGCCGATGCTATTGTGGCGGCGACAGGCTACGGGCATACATGGCCGCAGTGGTTTGAAAGGCTCAAGGGCGTGGTGCTTGAAACCGATGAGTATGGTGACTGTATCGTCCAGGACGATTTCACCGCACGCCGCTGCGATGCAGGCACGGGCCGTGTCTTCGTGCAGAATGCGGAGATCTTCCAGCATGGTGTTGGTTCGCCGGACTTGGGGATTGCGGCGATTCGCAATGCAACGATTATCAACCAGTTGCTCGGCCAGCCGTGCTACCGCTTGCCCAAACGGTCATCGTTCCAGCGCTACGGGATGCATGAAGCGTAGAGCCGATGGTTGAGGGTCTTGGTAGCATTACCAAGACCCTGATCGGGGGTTATAGGTGGATATGGTTAAGGGCGGTGCGGGCTGCGTCGGGCGTCGTAAATAGCGCGAACACCTGATCAATGGTCGTGCTCAGGCGCGCCATCTGTGCTGCGCTGTAGCGGTCCGAACGGTAAGTAATGACCAGGCGCAGTGAGCGTTTGCCGTCGATCGTGTTCTCCATGATTTCGAACTGAATACCGAACATCGACTGGTTCTTGTCCGGGTCAATCTGCCGGTAGCGGATCGTCCCGGCGTCCGGTGTGCTCAGGGCGCCATTCAAGGCGTTGTTGGCGTGTATTTGAATGTACACGTCGAACAGCAGGCCGTCTGCGGGCGTCATGCCGAGGGCTTGTTGGATCTGCTCCATCGGTACATCGGCATAAGCCATGGAATCATTGATCAGGCGAGTGGTGTTTTCAATCAGTGCGCCAACGGCCTGCTGGGGATCGAACTGCACCCGGTGCGCCACCATCGTGGTGAAGTAACCGACGGTTTCATAAAACCCTGGGTCGGTGCGGCCGGAGGCGGACGTGCCGATCACAAGGTCTTTCAAATTACCGAGCTTATGCAGGGATAACGCAATGGCCGTATAGACCACACCGAACAGCGAAGAGTTATTCCGTCTGGCGAAGGCATACAGGTTATCGGTGAGCGCCTGGTCGGGTTTGATTTCGAACCACTGCGCATTCGTCGACACTTCGCTGGCCGGCACGCTGGCCTGATAGTCAGGGGAGGGCAGTGCCAGGCCCTGGGTTGCGCCGCGCAACATGCTCGTCCAGTAGTCGAGATGCTGTTGATTGATGCCAGTGGCCTGTTGTCGTAGGGCGAACTCATGGAATGACGGTGCAGGCGCTGACCAGGTGGGTGCTTTGTCTGCTGCACGGGCGAGGTAGGCCTGAGCCAGTTCCTCCATCATCACGTTGAGTGACCATTCATCAATGGCCATGTGGTGGATCAGCAATGACAGGGTTTGGCGTTGGCGTTGCGGGTCGTAAATGAAACGAACCCGTAGGGGTAGCTCGCGAGTCAGGTCGAACTGATAGGTGGCTTCGCTTTTGAGCGTTGCACCCCGGCTTTCCTGGCTTGACCAGAACCACTTGTATTCGGACAGTTGCTCGAACGGCACGATCTGCTGGTACGCCTCAGAGCCCTCTAAGTGGAAGGTTGAACGCAGGCTGGCGTGACGCTTGAGCAGGTCACAGAAAGCTTGCTCGAACAGTGCTTCATCCACCTGGTCGAGGAAGTCCAGGGCAAAGGGCAGGTTGAAAATTGTCCCGAACTCAAAGGCTGCGTAAGCCCGCCCAAGGGAGGCTTGGGCCAGCGCGAAAGGCGCCTTCTGTACGTCTTGCTGGCGGTCCACGGCAACAGCAGTTGCATCGTTTTGCTCGATAACATGGGCGCGTGCAGCCAGGGCGGCGGCCGACGGCGCGCTGAAAAAATCATTGAACTGGACTTCAATGCCATGGCCGCTCAGCAGCTTGCCAATGATGCGTGTGGCCAGTAGCGAATGACCGCCGAAATCAAAGAAATCATCAGTGAGTTGCATGTCAGGCTCTACCAGAGCCGCTCGAAACTCATCAAGAATAATCGACGCAACATCGTCGTTGGCTGCAGGCTGGGCGGTGGGCGCACGGATGGGTGAAGATAGCGCTTCACCATTCGCCAAACCGTGCAACCAAGGCGTATCGCCGGCCGAGTGGCCTATATAGGCGCTCAAAACCTGGTGATACAAATGGTCTTCCTGGCAAGTCTGGTCGAGGACCTGATGGAGTATGAAACCAAGGATAGTGTCGTGCCCGGTTTGGATAATCAACGCCTTGAATGGCGGCTGGTTTTGCGCGTCCCAGGGTGCCATTTGCTGCGCGCGCAAATGCTCGGTGGCTTCTACGTCCGAGTGGAGATGCATGAGTTCAAGGCAGGACTGCCAGTCAGCGGCGTGCACTTTGTGCACTTCGCCATCGTCGTTAAACAGGTAGCGCGCATTCAGATCGGGCAGTGTTTCGATAACGCTCCTGATCGCTGACGTGAGTCGTGAAAGGTCAATGTCGGCGTCGAATCGCCAGGCGCTGAAGTGTTTGAGCACGCGTTCGGGGTATTGCTGCTGCAAGAGCCAGAAATGCTCTTCGTTATCAGTGACAGACAGTTTTGGTAACGAGTCTGGATTGAGTTCCATCATGGAAATTTCCCGCCTTATCAAACTGAACAGTAAGAAGTAGAGATGGCACCTCAGTGCCGACAGGCCGATCCTCGGTCTGCTGTAACGCTCAGAAATCCAGGCGCAAGAGAAGGTGCAAGCAACTCACATTTGCAGGGGGTCAATGAACGCCGTATGATATTAAATAATAATCATACCTATTCGCATTAGTCAAAAGCTGATCGCGAATTGACCGTCTCAGGAGAGGTGTTGTGAACAACGGAGCGTTCGCGTCCACGCAGCAATTTGAAAAGCTCTATGTCGACCATCACGGTTGGCTATGCAGCCTGTTGCGCCGCAAGTTGGGCAGCGCGGTCGATGCCGCTGATCTGGCTCACGATGTCTATCTCAATCTCATCAAGAAAGGCAGGGTTCCTTCCACCGAGGATTCTCGTGCCCACCTGACCCAAATCGCCAAAGGCATGGTGATCGATCTTTATCGCCGACGTCGTCTTGAGGCTCGCCATCTGGAGGCGCTCAAGTTGCAGGCCGAACTGCTGGTCCCGTCAGAGGAGCGACGTGCCCTCGTGAGTGAAGCGCTGGCTCAGATCGATGACGCATTGCGCCGCAAGCCAGCCAAAACCCGCCAAGCGCTGCTGCTGTGCAAGTTGCATGGCATGGGCCACCGCGACATTGCCTCCGAGTTGAAAGTGTCGGTGTCTTCCGTCGAGAAGTACATCGCGTCTGGCCTGCGAGCCTGCTACCCATTCGTGCCCGGGCTGGTGCCTGGCACCGCCTCATCGATTAATGAACGTCTCGATTGAGGATTTTGCGTTGCCGTTCGGAATACAAAGTACGCAGCGCATACAACGCAAACCTAAAGGAAGCCAGGTGGCCTTCAGGCTACCTGCAGTGGTTATTCAGGAGAACTCATGAGTGCTACAGATGAACCCGGCGTTGCTGGCACGGTATCTCAGATACTCAGACCCATACGTGGGCAACTGATAGTCGCGGCGGTATTGGCCGCCATCGGCACCATGCTGACACTGGTGCCCCTGGCCGGTATCGCCCATATCGCACAGCTTGCAATGGCCCAAGATGAGGTGGCTACAGCCTGGAGCCAGATGCAGGATCAAGTCTGGCGGGTTGTCATCATCAGTCTGGCCTGCCTGTTTCTCGGGATGACCTTGATTTCGCTGGGCGAAATGGCTGCGCACCTGGCCGACAACCGCATCACCGGCCATTTGCGTCGGGCGATTACCCGCCGTCTGGCCAAGGTGCCATTGGGATGGTTTACCAGTCGGGCTTCCGGCGAGGTCAAGCAAGCGATGCAAGACGACATTGGCACGCTGCACAGCCTGACCGCGCACTTCTTTACCACCTTGGGCCGTACCATCGGCGCAATTCTTATTTCGGTTCTCTACCTATTCGTCATGGACTGGCGCATGGCGATTGTTTCGCTGTTGCCGTTCCCGCTGTTCTTCCTGTTTTTCTCCAGGGCCACCAAGGCCAGTGGGGCGAACATGCAGTCATTTGGTGCCGGCATGGCACGCATCAATAATGCAGTGGTTGAGTTCGTCAATGGCATTCCTGTGGTCAAGGCTTTCGGGGTTGAGGGCAAGGCCCATGGCAGCTACCGCAAGGCGGTTGATGGCTTCGCTGAGGCCTTTACCGACTTCACCCGCCCGCTGGTCAGCGCGATGGCCAACGCTCACGCGATGATTGCCCCGGTGGCGGTTCTCGGCGTAGTGCTGACGTTTGGAACCCTTTGGGTGAGCCTGGGCTGGATCACACCGGTAGAAGTGTTGCCCTTCGCCTTGGTGGCGCCGGGAATCTGTGCGCCGCTGTTGCTGCTGAGCTACGTCACCCATGACTTGAACAATGCTACGGGCGCAGCGCAGCGCGTTCATACGCTGTTGCAAACGCCCGTGCTGGAAACCTTGGCAGCCGCCGCGCCAGCGTTGCCGGAAAATGCCGAAATACGTGTCGAGCAGCTCGGCTACAGCTACGACGGCCAGACCCCGGTGCTCAAGGACGTCAACTTCACCCTCAAGCCGGGCACGGTGACCGCGATTGTCGGTGCTTCGGGCTCCGGCAAGTCGCCCCTGGCCCGCCTGTTGTTGCGCTTCTTCGACCCGAGTGAAGGGCGCATCACCTTGGGCGGCGTCGACCTCAGGCACATCGAGAGCGCGCAGTTGTACCGGCGCATCGGTTTTGTGCTGCAGGAAGTACGCCTTATCCATGCCAGCCTGCGCGACAACATCGCCCTGGGCCGCCCCTCGGCCAGTCAGCAGGAAATCGAAGACGCAGCCCGCACTGCCAATATCCATGAGCGCATCTGCGCCTTGCCACGAGGTTACGACTCGGTGATCGGTGAGGATGTTCAGCTTTCCGGCGGCGAGCTGCAGCGCGTGAGTATTGCCCGCGCCATATTGTTGGACCCGCCATTGCTGGTGCTCGACGAAGCCACGGCGGCGGCCGATGCCGAGAACGAGGTGAAGCTTCAGCAAGCACTGTCGCGCTTCGCCCGGGGCCGAACCTTGATGGTCATCGCGCACCGCCTCGATACGGTGATGCATGCTGACCAAATCATCCTGATCGACAACGGCACGATTTGCGAGCAGGGACGCCACCACGAACTGCTCGCCCGTAACGGCCGCTACGCCCGACTGTGGGCGCTGGGCGGCTATGAACAGGCCAAGGAACAGGCGCTATCGTCATGCTGAAAACCTTTAGTCAACTGCTGGGCGAAGATGCCCGCGTATTGCGCCGCTACCTTTGGATGACGCTCGTCTACGGCCTGCTTTGCGGGCTGACGATTGTCACTCTGGTACCGGTGCTCACTCGTCTGCTGAGCGGTGATGTGCGCTCAGCAGGACAATGGCTGACTGCGCTCGTGATCGGGGTGCTGGTTTGCTGGGCCTTGCGACGGACGGTGGAGAAGGCGGGTATCCGCGTCGGTATCGCTGTTCTCCAGCGTGGTCGTCATCGGCTGGGCGACCATGTGGCGCGTTTGCCGGTTGGTTGGTTCAGCGCACAAAATACCGCACGACTGAGCCATTTGGCCTCCCAGGGCATGATGGAATTGGCTCAGCTTCCGGCCCACGTTTTCACGCCGTTGATCACAGGGGTGGTCACACCGGTTGTGATCCTTGCCGCGTTGTTCAACTTACATTGGCAAATGGGGTTGATCGCGCTACTGGCTTTACCCCTCTTGTTGGGTATCTTTGCGCTGACCGCTCATCTGGGGCAGCGCGCCGACCAACGCTTTCAGCACAGCGCCGCGCAGACCAGCCAGCGCATGGTCGAATTTGCCCAGGCACAATCGGTGCTGCGCGCCTTTAATGGCGAGGACGGCGGCACCCAATTTCTCGAGCAGGCCATCGGGCGCCAGCAGCAGTCTGCAAAGCGGCTGATCCACGTCTCGGCGATGTCGGTGGTGTTCAATGCCTGGGCGGTACAGGCCGGCTTCGCCGTCTTGCTGGTGGCTGCCACGCTATGGCTGGGTGATCAGTTGAGCGCAAGCCTGGCACCGTCTTCGGTCATCGCCGTGATCGTGTCGTTGCTGTTGGTCAGCCGCTTTATCGACCCGCTTCTGGAGGTCGCAGGTTATAGCGAAGTGCTACGTGGCGCGCGCGGTCAGCTTGATGCCGTGCGCGAAATCTTCGAGGTCGACCCTTTGCCGGAGCCGCAGGCCCCGCAAGCGCCGGTCGATGGATCGGTCGTATTGGAAAATGTGAGCTTTTGCTATGCCGAGGATCAGGCCGATGTGTTGCGTGATGTCAGCCTGCGTATCGAGCCCGGCAGCATGACGGCGCTGGTCGGTGCTTCTGGCTCGGGCAAGACCACCCTGGTGCGGCTGATTGCGCGCTTTTTCGATGTGACGCAAGGCCGCGTGATGGTGGGCGGTGTAGATGTTCGGCAGATGTCCAGTGGACAGCTGGCCGGTCAGATCAGCCAGATCTTTCAGGATGCTTACCTGTTTCAGGGCAGCATCGCCGACAACATTCGCATCGGTAAACCCGATGCCAGTGATGCCCAGGTGATGCAAGCAGCAACACAGGCTGGCGTCCTGGAGATCATCGAACGCTTGCCCCAAGGCCTGGACACGCCAGTAGGCGAGGGCGGTGCACGCCTGTCCGGGGGCGAGCGACAGCGAATCTCCATCGCCCGTGCGCTGATCAAGGAGGCGCCGATTTTGTTGGTCGATGAGGCCACCGCCGCTCTCGACGCCGAGAACCAAGCGGCGATCGCGCAAGCGTTGGCGCGTTTACGCGGCACGCGCACGCTGATCGTCATCGCGCACCAGCTGTCGACAGTAGTCATGGCCGACCAGATTCTAGTGCTCGATCACGGCCAGATCAGCGAGCGGGGCTCCCATGCGCAGTTGAATGCCAAGCCAGGGCTCTACGCGCACTTTCTCGCCCAACGCCAAGCCGCGAAAGGCTGGCGGATTGCTGGAGAATCAGACGGTGAGGGCGGTTCTTGAGCCGTGCAATCTTACTCTGCCTGTTTGCCGTGCTCTGTTGCCTTTCGTTGATGGTGGGGGTCAAAGAGGTTTCCTGGACGGCGCTGTTCACGTTATCCGATGACGCTTGGCTGACACTGACTGCCAGCCGCCTTCCGCGCCTGGCCGCCCTGATTCTCACGGGGGTGGGGCTGGCCGTGTGCGGCGTGATTCTGCAGCAGATCGTGCGCAACCGCTTCGTCGAACCGGCAACTTCCGGCGGGCTGGATGCAGCAAAGCTGGGCATTCTGATTTCATTGACGGTGGCCCCCGCCGTCGGTGCGGCCGGCCGTATGCTGTTTGCCTTGGCGTTTTGCTTTGCGGCGAGCCTGCTTTATGTCGCGATCATCCGTCGCATCAAGTTCAAGAACACCGTGATGGTTCCGGTCATCGGCCTGATGTACGGCAGCGTATTGAGCGCCATCGCCGAGTTCTACGCCTATCGTCACAATATCTTGCAGAGCATGCAGGGCTGGATGCTCGGAGACTTCTCGAAGATCGTCCAGGGCAATTACGAGATCATCTACCTGATCTTGCCGATAGTCGTGCTCACTTATCTGTTCGCGCACCGCTTTACTGTACTCGGCATGGGCGAGGGCATGGCCGGCAGCTTGGGCCTGAACTACACGGCAAATGCGGCGCTGGGGCTGATGCTGGTGGCGGTCACCGTTTCCGCCACGGTCATTACCGTAGGGGCCATTCCCTTTGTCGGGCTGGTTATTCCCAACCTGGTGGCGTTGCACTACGGCGAGAACCTGGAGCGAACATTGCCCATCGTCGCGTTGTGCGGCGCGTCGCTGTTGTTGGCGTGCGACATTCTCGGCCGCTTGTTGATCTATCCCTTCGAAGTGCCCATCGGTCTCACCGCGGGCAGCGTAGGCGGTGTGTTGTTCCTCGTGCTGCTGATCAGGAAATACACATGAGGCGTATGGCTACCCGCTATGGTCTATGGGCACTGGTGCTGGTCCTGGCGATAGCGTTCCTGTTGTTGGGCTCAGGCTTTGACTTCGAGTACGTCATTCCCAAGCGAATGACCCGTTTGGCCGCGATGGTTATTGCCGGAGTGTGCGTTGCTTATTCTTCGGTGATTTTCCAGACCCTTGCCGGCAACCGAATACTGACGCCGGCGATCATGGGGTATGAGGCAATCTACCTGTTGTTCCAGGCTTTGCTGATCCTGGTGCTGGGTACCCAGAGCCTGGTGCTGTTGGGGCGTAACGGTAACGTATTGTTGTCGATCCTATTGATGCTCGCTTATTCAGGGCTCATTCACCGTTGGCTGTTCCATGACGGACGCAACAACGTGTACCTGCTGCTCCTGCTTGGGCTGGTACTGAGCATGGTGATGGGCACCTTTACCCAGTTTATCCAACTGAAGATCAGCCCCGGCGAGTTCTCGATCTTCCAGGGTTTCAACTACGCCTCCTTTAATAAGGCGCAACCCACACAAGTGATCTATTCGGGGCTGCTGGTGGCGGCGGCGTGCTTTATCGCGCAAAGAAGCCTGCCGGTGCTCGATGTGCTGTCGCTGGGGCGTGACCAGGCGATTTCCCTGGGTGTCGATTTTCAACGCAGCGTGCGCCTGCAACTTGCGCTGATCGCGATTCTGGTGGCTGTCTCAACCAGTCTCGTCGGGCCGACGGCCTTCATGGGCGTGTTTGTGGCAAACATCACCTATGCGCTTGCCCGCACCGCCCGGCACCGGATTACATTGCCCATGAGTTGCGCCATTGCCATTGGCATTTTCATCGTCGCCCAGTACATGGTCGAGCAGATGTTCAACTACAACACCTCCGTCAGCATTCTCATCAACCTGGTGTGCGGCGGGTATTTCCTCGCGCTGATGATTCGAACCCGAGGCGCTTCATGATTTCCCTTCGTCACGTCTATAAGACCTACGGCACCAAGCACGTCCTGAGCGACGTCAGCGTTCAGTTCCCGCCAGGGCAGGTGACTTCGCTGATTGGGCCCAACGGGGCAGGCAAGACTACCTTGCTGATGTTGATCGCACGTCTGCTGGCGCCGACCCACGGCGAACTGCTGATTGGCGGGCGTAGCATTGCGGATGTGCCCATCCGCGAATATGCCAGGCGCGTCGCCACCTTACGCCAGACACCCGATTTCAACCTGCGGCTGACCGTTGAAGACTTGGTGGCTTTCGGGCGTTTCCCTTATAGCCGAGGAGCGCTCACCGTCCAGGATCGCCAGGCCATTGACGAAGCTATCGAGTTTCTGTCGTTGCAACCATTACGCCTTTCTTACATCGACGAACTGAGCGGCGGGCAGCGGCAAATGGCGTTCCTGGCAATGACCATTGCCCAGCAAACCGATTACCTGCTGTTGGACGAGCCGCTCAATAACCTCGACATGAAGCATGCCGTACAAATCATGCGTGCGCTGCGCCGCTTATGTGACGAACAAGGTCGCACCGTGATTCTGGTGGTGCATGACATCAACTTCGCGGCCAACTACTCCGATCATATCGTGGCCATGAAAAACGGCGCGGTGCACTTGCGCGGCCCCGTGGCGGAGGTTGTCACCGAGGCGCACCTGCGCGATCTCTTTGATTTGGACTTCGAGATTCTGCAGAGCGAGCAGGGGTTCGTCTGCAACTACTTCAACCCATCACTATCAAGGGAGCAGATATGAGTATTGGTAAGGCAAAAACAATCTGTGGGGCACTGCTGGCAGTCGCTGTGGCGGCAGGCCTGCAGGGGTGTGACAAACCCTCGGCACAGGCGTCCGCGCCAGTCGCTGCGCATACGCACTACGAGCCGATCAAGATCGAGCATCCACTGGGTAGCACGATGATCACCCAGCTCCCCCAACGTGTGGTGGCGTTCGATATGAGTGAACTCGATACACTCGACCAACTGGACGCGCCGGTGGTGGGTATCGCCAAGGACTATGTCGCGAGTTTCCTTACCCAGTACCGTGACAATCCGAACATCATGGACGTGGGGTCGACCATCCAACCCAACCTTGAACGGTTGCATGCCCTCAAGCCCGACCTGATCCTGATCTCGCCGCTCCAGGCGCAAAGTTACGCAGAACTGAGCCAGATCGCACCGACGCTCTATGACGATGTGGACCTGACCAACCAACACGGCAATCTCTTCGCCACCGCCAAGGATCACCTCATGACCCTGGGGCGCATTCTAGGCAAAGAAGAGTTGGCTCGTCAGAAGGTTGCGCAAATGGACGCCAAGGTTGAACAGACTCGGCGCGTCACCGATGGGCGCCCGGAGAAAGCGCTGATCGTTTTGCATAACAACGGCGCATTCACCTCCTATGGCGTGAAGTCGCGCTACGGTTTCATCTTCGACACCCTGGGCGTGAAACCCGCCAGCACCGACATCGAGGCTGGCTTACATGGCCAGCCCATCTCCAATGAATTCATCCAGCAGGCCGATCCCGACATTCTCTACGTGATCGACCGTACCGCAGTGATGGAACGGCGGCCGGCGCTGGACATGAAGAGCCTGGATAACCCGCTGCTGCGCAAGACCAAGGCTTGGACCAACGGACGTGTGATCTTTGTCGACGCCCAGACCTGGTACCTGTGTACCGTCAGTGCAACGTGCCTGGGTCGCATGGCCGACGAGGTGGTTCAAGGCTACAAGGGTTGACCCGCTGCGCTTGGGGTCGCAAGGGCGGGTGCCGTGCAGGCACTCGCCTTTATTTTCAAAAAACACAAATGCTAATGATTGTTATTGAGGGTTTTGCCTTCTGGTTCGGAAAGCCTAGTGAGCACATACACATTCTCCGAATCAAAAGGAATTCAGCATGTCGGAACGCTGTCGCCAACATCGCGCTACCCCTGATTCACCGCAGGTTGCGCAACGCTTTACTTTGAGTCATATGTTCACGGCTGTGCAGATGGCGCTGGTACTGGGGCTGACGGCGGCGCCCACCGCCGCGAGCGCTGCCCCGCAGACAGGCACAAGCAGCACCAGCCTGGAATTGTCGGAAACGGTGGTGGAGGGCGTCATGGACCCCGCTACAGGTCTGCCGCCGGCTTATGCTGGCGGGCAGGTTGCCTCCGGCAGCCGCGTTGGGCTGTTGGGCAACAAGGATTTCATGGAGACGCCTTTCAATACCATCAGCTATACCGATGAATACATACAGAACCGTCAGGCGCAGGATATCGGCTCGGTGATCGGTGCGACCGACCCCTCGGTGTACGTGCCCACCAAACGCAGCAACTTTGAAACTTTTTTCATCCGCGGCTTCTACAGCAACGCCGATGACATCACCTTTAACGGCCTGGTCGGCATGGCGCCGAATATGCGCGGCTCTACCGAATTGGCGGAGCGCATCGAAGTGCTCAAAGGCCCTTCGGCGCTGCTCAACGGCATGCCGCCAAGCGGCAGTGTAGGTGGCAGCATCAATCTGGTACCCAAGCGCGCCGGCGACGAACCGTTGGCACGCTTGACCACCACTTATGAGTCCCGGGGCCTTGGGGGTGTGCACGCGGACCTGGGGCAACGTTTTGGTGATCAGAAGCAGTTTGGTGTGCGCTTTAACGGCGTTTACCGTGACGGCGATACCCCCGTGGATAATCAGCAACACAAAATGGCACTGTCTTCCCTCGGGCTGGATTGGCGTGGCGAGCGGGCTCGGATATCGCTCGATTTCTACAAACAGCGTGAACGCATTGACGGTCTCAACTACTTCGGGATCAACACAATTGCCCCCAACGTCACCCACTTGCCAAGCCCCAAGAAGGGCGATTATGCGTTGGCACCCAAGTGGGCCTACACCATCAACAACACCACTACCACGATGGTGCGGGGCGAATACGACCTGACGGATTCGCTTACTGCCTACGCGGCGTGGGGGCAGCGCGATGGTGGTTACAACGCGATGATCAACTCAAGCACCCTGGTGAACAATGTGGGTGGCATCAGCTCTTCGGCCATTCGTTCGATTCGCAGTGGCACCCAGCAATCGGGTGAGGTCGGGTTGAAGGGCAAATTCCAGACGGGCCCCGTGGATCATGCCTGGACCATCGCCGCGACCCGTTTCACCTCCGACAACAGTTTCAAGGACGCGAGAGCCGCCATCCCCGGCACCACAAATTACGACAACCTCGACTTTGGCAACGCGCCGACCTTCCCGGGCTATGGTGCAACCACCTCGCAAACCAGGGCCAACCTGGGCAGCTATGCGATTGCCGATACGCTGTCCTTCGCCGAAGGCCGTGTGCAATGGACCGTGGGCGCCCGTCGTCAGCGCGTGCAAAACACCACCGACGCTTTCGGCCCCAGGGCTTCGAAAACCAGCTATGACGAAAGCCGTGTCTCGCCGGCCACCGCACTTCTGGTCAAGGTGACGGATGAGGTGTCGCTCTATGCCAACTACATCGAGGGCCTCAGTCAAGGCGCGTCGGCCCCTGACTCGGCAGAGAACGCAGGCGCGGTCATGCAGCCATACCAGACCAAGCAATACGAACTGGGTGCCAAGGTAGACCTGGGCTCTTTCGCCCATACCGTCAGCCTGTTCCAGATTGAGAAGCCCAGTGCCTTTACCGATCCGCTCACCAATGTCTTCGGCGTCTACGGCGAGCAACAAAACCGTGGCGTGGAATGGTCGTTCTTTGGCGAGCTGCAACCAAGATTGCGCCTGATGGGCGGTGCGACCTATACCCAGGCAGAAATGACCAAGGTGGTCACAGGTGGTGTCAAAGACAAGCAAGTGACCGGCGTACCCAAGGTGATTGCCAAGCTTGGCACGGAGTATGACCTCCTCGACGTCCCTGGGCTGACCCTGACCGGCAACATCAACCATACGGGCAAACAATACGCGACGAACGATCATCGGGTGTCGCTGGACTCGTACACCACCTACGATGTGGGGGCCCGCTATGCCTTCAAGGTCGAGACCAAGCCTGTGACCTTGCGCGCCACCGTGCAGAACGTCACCAATAAGGCGTACTGGCTCGGTTCGTGGAACGGCGGCGATGGCAGCGGCCTTTCCGGCGGCTTGGGCGCGCCGCGCACGGTATTGCTCTCGGGTACGGTAGATTTCTGAGGGTTTGCAAGTCCAAAAGCACTGGACCCTGGCGAGGAATGCCATAAACGAAAAAACCCGCCAAACGGCGGGTTTTTAAGGGTTCCACAAACAAACAGTACTGGCCGTCAGTGGAACAGGAGATGGTGCCCGAACCCGGAATCGAACCGGGACGCCCTTACGAGCGGGGGATTTTAAGTCCCATGCGTCTACCAGTTTCGCCATTCGGGCGGTAGCGCGGTGTAACAGGGTTGGGAATATATAGATCCAGCCGCTTCAGCGCAACCTCAAAGCCGGTATTCCCGTACAAAGATGCGCATGAAAAAGCGTGGCAGATCAGTGGTCTACATGGCCTTCGCGCCAAGTCCCGGTGAATGCAGATGTCACAGGAACAAGCCTCATAAATGACAGTCATAGCGATATGCCATTTCGGCATTTCGCAAGGAGTCGTTTGATGCTCAGGGTCCGTAAGCAGGCTTGGATCATCGCCGCAGGTGTGGCGGGTTTGTTGGGCATGGCCATGCTCAGCCCGGCGCAGGCGGGGAGTGCGGTGCAGTGGGGCGAGTTCAGTGCGTCGTCTTCAGACAAGTTGACGGCCGGCTCGATGGACGCGGGCGGTGCCTATGTGTTGAAGCCGTCGGGTGTTTCCGTTGGTGATGTCGAGGCGCTGCAGGCTGGGCAGAAACAGAGTCAAAGCGAACTGCAAAGCTTGAAAAGCAAAGTGGAGGGCCAAGAGCGTGCGTTTGATGAGTTCAAGCGTAAGGACGGTTCGAGTGCCAGTAGCAGTGACAGTCAGCTATCCAGCCTCAAACGCACGGTGGACGAGCAGAAGAGCGCGATAGAGCGGCAGAAAAGCGAGATCGACGGCCTCAAGCGCAGCCTGGATGATGTGAAGCGCAGTGTGGAGACCTTGAGCAGCAAGGTGAAGTGACGGCACTGATGCTGTGAGCAATATAGGGCAACTGTGGGAGCTGGCTTGCCTGGGATAGCGATGTGTCAGTACCGGTATAGAACCTGTTACACCGCCATCGCAGGCAAGCCAGCTCCCACATTGACCGTGTCGGCATTTAGTCAATCAGTGCCAGCAAGTCGGTAATCCCCACATCCACACCCGCCTGGCTCAGCAGTGTCGTCACCTGGCCGCGGTGGTGGGTCTGGTGGTTGAAAAAGTGCACCAGCAGGCCGAAGAAGGGCTTCTCGGCCGCCACGCCGCGCATGTTGTGATAGCGCAGGCGTTGATCAAGGTGGGGCTCGTGCAGGCTGTGGGTCCAATCGATGATCAGTTGATCCAGCCAGGCGCGATGGGCCGATAGTTCGTCAAGGCTGGCGAAGGCCAGTTGCTTGAGGTCGCTGGGCGTGGCAACCCCGTTCAGCGGCGCCAAGGCCGCAAAGTTGGCCGGATGTTCGGCAAAGCGCTTGAGCCAGACGGTGTCACCCAGCATCAGGTGGTTCAAGGTGCCGAGGATCGAACCGAAAAACGCCTGGCGGTCCAGGGTCAATTGCGCGTGCGTCAGGGTGCTGGCGGCGTCGTAGACCTTGCGGTTCATCCATTGGTTGTAGCTGGCCATCAACGCAATATGCTCGATGCGGTTCACCGCTGTTCTCCCTTTTCGGCGTGATGTCGCCATCATAAAGCTTGCCCGCCCGACGGTCATGGTGTTCCATCAGGGGAGGACTATGTTTGATCAACGCCACTATTGCGCCCCGGGAGGGCGACACCATGAATACCAGCGATCTACTGGAACAACTGTTGCGTGCAGGGCAGCAAGGCGGCGGCGCTTCGGGCGGCGGCCTGGGCGGGTTGCTCGGAGGGTTGTTGAAGGGCGCCGGCACCGGCAATGCGCCTGCGGCGGGCGGCGGTTTGGGTGGTTTATTAGGTGGCCTGGGTGGCTTGTTGGGCGGCGCTCCGGCAGGTGGTACTACCCAGACGCGTAGCGGCGGTGGGATGAACTACGCGGCGCTGGCGTCCCTGGGGATGGCGGCCTTCCAGGCGTATCAAGCCTGGCAACGCCAACAGGCTTCGGCACCGCAGCAAGCTATCCAGACCGTTGACCAGCTTGAAGGGCCTGAAGCCGAAGCCCATAGCCACGGTGTACTGCGTGCTTTGATCGCGGCGGCCAAGGCCGATGGCAAAATCGATGCGCAAGAGCAGCAAATGATTTCTGCCGAGATTGGCCGTCACACCGACGACCCTCAGTTGCAGCAATGGCTCGACGCCGAAGTCGCCAAGCCCCTGGATGCCGCCGATTTTGCCGAGTATGCCAATGACCCGGCAATCGCTGTGGAGATTTACCTGGCGAGCGTGATGCTGGTCAATGATCAGCAGGACGCCGAGCGCAATTACCTCGACGACCTGGCCGGTCAGTTGCAAATCGATCCGCAATTGCAGCTGCATCTGGAGCAGCAGGCCAAAGCCTAGAACCTCAGCGTCGCCCCAGTGGTCAGCCACTGGGCGCGATCGCCAATCAGGCTGCGCCCGACCAGCAGGTCCACGTCGACAAATTCGCCAATGTGCAAACGCGGCCCAGCCTGCCAGGCCTGTTCGCCGCCTTCCTGGCCATAGCGCTCGCCAATCAGCGTGAGCGCCGCTGCCAACTGATATTCGAACCCCGCGCCCCACGTCAGGCGATGTTGTTGATCACCCTCGTTGTAAGCGTGGCTCCAGCCCGCGTTCACGTTCAAACGCAGGGGCGCCAGGGGTTGCCATGTCAACGGGATGTTCAGGTCTGCACCGTCAAACCCGTGATGGCGATCCAGCGCGACATGCGCCCCGACAGCAATCGCCAGTTCAAGCCCCAGGTCTTGCCGTGACAGCACCTGCACCTTGGCTTGCGGGCTGATCTGCATCTCGCCTTTACCTGCATCCGTGGCCCGTGACAACGCGGCGCCCCATTGCACGGCAGGCATGGCGCTGAACGTGCAGGCGGGCGACAAGCTGCTGTTATGGGTGCTGCCTGCGTGCCGATGGGCGCTGTACCAGGCGTCGACATTGCATTCACCTGGCGCGTTGATCGCGCCGTCGTCAACCACATAAGCGCCACCTGCGGCTTGGGCTTTTGAAATCAACGCGACCACTAAGACAAGGCCCAGGGTCATGCCGATAAAGATCAAGTTGCGCTGCAATGCACGGCGCTTGGCCGGCGGCAGTAACAGCAGGGTGTGGCGAGCGCCGCGATAGTGACGCGCACGGTATTTGGCAAACCCGTCCTGGCGTGCCGGCGTGTATTTTTTGTGCATGATGCACCTCGCTTGAGTTCAGCTTTCTACGGTCAGCACCGAAATGCCGCTGGCTTTGGCCTGGCAAACCAGCTCCGAGGTATCGTCACCACCCGGGAGGGCAATGAACAGATCGGGGCGGCTGTCGGCCAGCATGAAGTGGTTGCGCTGGCGTTCCGCCTGTTTGCCATGGCGCTGCCAATTGGGTGGATAACGCACCACGTCGATACCGATTTCCCGCGCCCATTCCTCGATCTCACTGCCCAGGAACTGGTTACCGCCGTGGATCAGTACCTGCACCGGGCGCAGGCGGTGGTAAGCGTCCAGCACATGACGGGACTTTTTGGTGTCGGCGTAATGACGACCTGCACAGATCAACACGCGCATGAGCAAATCCTTGTATTGCACGCTGGCGACCGGGCGGCCGCCAGCGTTTGAACGGCGGGGAGGGTCAGTACCACTGCTTGAAGCGGCGGATGTAGATCGTCTTCATCAGTTGGGCGACGCAGCAGTAAGCCAGCAACGTGCCTACCAGCCATGGGAAGTACGCCATCGGCAGCGGCTGCAGGCCCACCAGGGTGCCCAGTGGCGAGAACGGTACGTAGATGCCCAGGGCGATCACGATGCAGGTCATCATCAACACCGGCCAGGCGGCCGTGCTCTGGAAGAACGGGATCTTGCGGGTGCGCAGCATATGCACCACCAGGGTTTGCGAAAGCAGCCCCTCGATAAACCAGCCGGACTGGAACAGGGTCTGCATTTCCACACTGTTGGCCGAGAACACGTACCACATCAGCGCAAAGGTGGTGATGTCGAAGATCGACGAGGTAGGGCCGATCCAGATCATGAAGCGGCCGATGTTTTTCGCATCCCACTTGCGTGGCTTGGCCAGGTATTCCTTGTCCATCTTGTCCCACGGCAGGGCCAGTTGGGAGATGTCATACATCAGGTTCTGCAGCAGCAGATGGATCGCCAGCATGGGCATGAACGGAATGAACGCGCTGGCCACCAGCACCGAGAATACGTTGCCGAAGTTGGAGCTGGCGGTCATGTTCAGGTACTTCATGATATTGCCGAAGGTTTCGCGCCCTTTGAGCACGCCTTCTTCCAGCACCATCAGGCTCTTTTCCAGCAGGATGATGTCGGCCGATTCCTTGGCGATGTCGGTGCCACTGTCCACCGAAATACCCACATCGGCATCCCGCAGCGCCGGTGCATCGTTGATACCGTCGCCGAGGAAGCCGACGGTGTGCCCGTTAGCTTGCAGGGCCTTGAGCACGCGGGATTTTTGCAGCGGCGTGAGTTTGGCAAACACCGTGCGTTCTTCCACGCGGCGTAGCAGGGTGGCGTCATCCATGGCTTCGATTTCCACGCCCAGCAGCGGCTGGCCGGGTTCCAGGCCAACCTGGCGGCAGATCTTGCTGGTGACCATGGCGTTGTCGCCGGTCAACACCTTGATCGCCACGCCAATCTGTTGCAGCGCCGCAATGGCCGGGCCTGCGGTTTCCTTCGGTGGGTCAAGGAAGGTCAAGAAGCCCTGGATCACCAGATTGCGCTCGTCGCTGGTGGTGTACTGCTGGCGTGCCAGCGCTTTAGGAATATTGCGAGTCGCTACCACCAGCACGCGGAAACCGTCTTCGTTGTAGTCGTTGGCGAGCGCCAGCAGCGCCTCACGACGGCGGTCATCCAGGGGCAAGGCTTCGCCGGCCTCCATGACATGGGTAGAAATGCTCAGCATCTCTTCCACCGCGCCCTTGCACACCAGCAACTGGTCACCGGCGGCATCCTTGACCACGATCGACAGGCGACGACGGACAAAGTCGAACGGCAATTCATCGACCTTGCTGTAGGCAAACGGCACCTGGAACTTGGGGTTTTGTTCCGAGAACTGCACCACCGCCTGGTCCATCAGGTTTTTCATGCCGCTCTGGTGAAAGCTGTTGAGCCAGGCCAGGGACAGCACGGCGTCATCGCGCTGGCCGAAGGCATTGACGTGATGCTCGAGGATGATCTTGTCCTGGGTGAGGGTGCCGGTCTTGTCGGTGCACAGCACGTCCATCGAACCGAAGTTCTGGATCGCATTGAGGCGCTTGACCACCACTTTGCGCTTGGCCATGGCCGTAGCGCCCTTGGCCAGGTGGGCGCTGACGATCATCGGCAGCATTTCCGGGGTAAGGCCGACGGCCACCGCCAGGGCAAACAGGAAGGCATCGCCCCAATCGCCCTTGGAGAAGCCATTGAGGAAAAACACGATGGGTACCATCACCAGCATGAAGCGGATCAGCAGCCAGCTGACACTGTTCACGCCCCGGTCGAAGGCGGTTTGCACCCGCGAGCCAACAATCGCCTTGGCCAGGGAGCCAAAGTAAGTACGTGGCCCCGTTGCAACTACCACGGCCTTGGCGCGACCGCTGACCACGTTGGTGCCCATGAAGCAGATGTTCGGCAAGTCCAGCAGATTGCCCTGGTCGGCGGCCAGGGTAGAGGCGGATTTTTGCGTGACATCGCCCAAGGTGTCGTACTTCTCCACCGGCAAGGCTTCGCCGGTCAGCACGGCCTGGCTGATAAACAGGTCGCGGGACTCGATCAGGCGGATATCGGCGGGGATCATGTCGCCGGCTGACAGCTGCACGATGTCGCCGGCCACCAGGTCGCGCATCGGCACTTCGCGCAAGACCGGCTGGGCGCCAACCTGCTCGCGGCGCAGCACGGTGGCGGTGGTGCGTACCATGGCCTTGAGGGCCTCGGCGGATTTGGCCGAGCGGTGTTCCTGCCAGAAACGCAGCAGGCTGCTGAGCAACACCATGGTCATGATAATGACGACCTTGGTCGGGTCGGCTTCTTCACCTTCCTGCATCGGTAGCCAGCAGTCAGTCACAAAGCTGATCCCGCCCAGGGTCAATAGTACGTAGATGAACGGGTTGTTCAGTGCCTGCAGGAACTGGACGATGGCGTGTGGCGGCTTGTCGTGGGCAACTTCGTTATAGCCTTCGCGTTGCAGGCGCGCCGAGGCGTCCAGCTCGGTCAGGCCGTCCTGGGTGGCCCGTACATTGGCGAGGGTGGCCGCCAAGCCGTTGTGGGCTTCACGGGCGGCGCGCATCGACAGCTTGGTGTCGGGGGCGGTGCCATTTTTTTTGTGCAGAGGCGTGTTTTTTACGGCGCTCATTGTCTGTACTCCTGTCGCCAATTCTCGACAAAACATACCCGGTACTTACCTGAATACAGGCGAGCGAAAGCATGCCGAGCCGCGGACTTCGCGATCGGTTTAAATAAGGTGTTCACATAACTTCTGAAGGGCCCGCTAACAGCGTGTTAGTTAACTAACGTGCAGCGGGCTACTACTGGACCTGTTCATAAAGAACTCCAGGGTCATCAATAAGAAAGTTGCTGTTTCCAGCCAGCTCAGGCGGCGCGAGCGCCCAGGTAAAGACCGAGCATCAAGCGCGCTTGCGCCAGGCGGGAAACCTTGGGTCTCTGCGGGTCTTGAGGGTCGGCATGATCCCAATGCTGCACCAGGTGGCCGCTTTCAGGGCAGATACGCCAGTGCGCCAGCGGCGGTGCTGGGCGCACTTGAGGGGAGGGTGTGGCAAAGGTCGAGCGGGTTGGCGAAAAGCTGACCTGCGTGCGGCACAGCTTGGCGCGCAGGGCTGCGGCCAGCGTACGTGCATCGGGCAAAGCAATGAGTTGGAAGGTCATAACACACCTCGGGACCGGACGGGCGACCGGTGAGGCAGTTACGGTGGAGCATCAAGCTCTAGCGCAGCTTACCGGACCTGGAACGCGAGTCCTGTCATATTCTGGGTTTGGCGCCCGATGCCCGCAGAGGCGGTGCTCGGACAGCGACTAGATACTGTGTCCATTGGCTTCTTTTGTGAGGTTTAAAAAAGGCCCCAGTTGCGGGCACGGGCAATCTACTCAGGGCGTCACAGAATGTCAACGCATGATTAATTAAATTAGCCCGTGTTCAGAGTTTGTTCAGACAAGAGGCATGTGCAAGTTACGGGTTGGATAACTTTATATACCTTGCGCGGCGAGTATCGCCAGATAGATCAATACTAAACCGCACGCCGCATAACTCACGCGTTGCCAGCTAGGTGATGCGTTCTTGCGCAGCAGGTTCACCAAGGCGGCGGTGAGAAAACACGAGAGCACCGACGCCAGCATGAATCCGGCAAAAAACATCAGGGTCTGCCCGTGACTGGGGGTTGTGCCGACGATGCCCGACAGGGCGCTGCCCAGGGCACCCCAGTAGACAATATTCTTCGGGTTGGCCAGGGAGATCGCTGCGCCCACCGCCAACGCATTTTTGCCTGAGCTGGCAGGGACGTTGTCGGTCGCGGGTAACTGCCAGGCATCAATCAGGCTGCGGATGCCCAGCCAGGCCAGGTAGAGCGCACAGACGATCGTCAGTGGCACTCGCACCACATCATGCTGAATCAGCAGTGCGATACCGGTGAGGCCTATCACTGCCCAAACCGCATCGCCTACGAGGGAACCAAACTGCACCATCAGCGCCGGTGTGAAACCATGGAGCAAGCCGCGTCGCAGGGTCTCTGCCAGCACCGCGCCGGGAGAAAGGCAAAATACAAAACCGAATACCAGCGCATAGACAAAGATCGACAGCATGCTCAGTTCCTTTCGAGAAAGTGCCAGAGCATACGTCAGTCCGGGAGGGGGATACCACGTCCTCTGTAGGAGCGAGCTTGCTCGCGAAAAACGTCAACGATAACGCGTGTTTTCTGGATGAACGCGGTGCCTATGAGTTTTTTGCGAGCAAGCTCGCTCCTACAAAGGTTGCGGTGTTGAGGCAATGCGATGGAGTTCAGCCTTCAATTCATCCGACGATAAATGTGCAAAGGGCAGCGCAAAAAACGCCTCGCAGCGTGCGGCGATGATGTTGAGGGTAGCCTTGAATGCAGCGTCTACTTGCGCCTCATCACCTTGCACCTCGGAAGGGTCTTCCAAGCCCCAATGGGCCTTCAGCGCCGGGCCGAAATACACCGGGCACGCTTCACCGGCTGCTTTATCGCACACGGTGATGACCACATCCGGCGGGCTGCCTTCGAAGGCGTCATTGCCCTTGCTGTACAAGCCTTCAACGCGGATTCCCGCTGCCTGCAATGTCGTCAGGCTGCGCGGCAGCACCTGGCCTTTGGGGAAACTGCCGGCGCTGATCGCTTCAAACCCCGGCGGCGCCAGGTGGTTGAACATGGCTTCGGACAAAATGCTGCGACAGCTGTTAGCGGTACACATGAACAGGACTTTCATGGCGCGTTCCTTTAGAGGCTCAGGCGCAAGGCGAGGGCGGCGAGGGTGATCAGCAGCACGGGCAAGGTCAGCACGATCCCGACCTTGAAGTAGTAACCCCAAGTGATAGTGATGCCTTTGCGCGCCAGGATATGCAGCCACAGCAAGGTGGCCAAACTGCCGATGGGGGTGATTTTCGGGCCCAGGTCGCTGCCGATCACGTTGGCGTAGATCATCGCGTCCTTGACCACGCCCACGGCATGGCTGGACTCGATGGACAACGCGCCAATCAGTACCGTCGGCAGGTTATTCATCGCCGATGAGAGCAGCGCCGTCAGCACCCCGGTGCCCATGGCCGCGCCCCACACACCATAGGTGGCGAAGGTGTCGAGCCAGGTGGCCAAATAGTCGGTCAGCCCGGCGTTACGCAGGCCGTACACCACCAGGTACATGCCCAAGGAAAAAATCACGATCTGCCAAGGCGCTTCCTTGAGGACTTTGCGCGTGGAAATCTTGTGGCCCTTGGCGGCAATCACCAGCAGCAGCACGGCGCAGACGGCGGAAATCGCACTGATGGGAATACCCAGAGGTTCCAGGGCGAAACAGCCGATGAGCAGAATACCCAGTACCCACCAACCGGCGCGGAACGTCGCAGGGTCATGAATGGCACTGGCGGGGTCTTCCAGGTCGGCCGGGTCGTAGGTCTGGGGAATGTCCCGGCGAAAAAACCACAGCAGCACTGCCAGGGTCGCGGCCACGCTGACCAGGTTCACCGGCACCATCACGGCAGCATATTCGTTGAAGCCGATCTTGAAATAGTCCGCCGAAACGATATTCACCAGGTTCGACACCACCAATGGCAGGCTCGCCGTATCGGCGATAAACCCGGCGCCCATGACGAAGGCCAGGGTCGCCGCCGGGGAAAAGCGCAAGGCCAACAGCATCGACATCACGATAGGTGTCAGGATCAACGCCGCACCGTCATTGGCAAACAGCGCCGATACCAGCGCACCCAACAGCACCATATAAGCAAACAACCGCCGGCCGCGGCCACGGCCCCAGCGCGCCACATGCAGGGCTGTCCAGGCGAAAAAGCCGGCCTCGTCCAGCAATAGGCTGATGATGATCAGCGCGACAAAGGTGCCGGTGGCGTTCCAGATGATGTGCCACACCACCGGGATGTCCGCCAGGCTGATCACCCCACAGGCCAGCGCCAGGATCGCGCCCAGTGTGGCACTCCAGCCGACGCCCAGGCCCTTGGGTTGCCAGATGACCAGCACGATGGTGACGAGGAAAATCGCAATTGCGACAAGCATGAATAAAAGCTCCGATGGCTCAGCAGCAGGTGCTGGCCCGTTGTGGTCTGTCGCCCATTGCATTCAGACGCAGTGCGTCATCCTGCAACCATGGCTGGTTGGCTTGCAGAGTGGTGTCCAGCACCTGAGTAACCCAGGCGGGCAGTGCCGGATTGATGCGGTAGTAGATCCATTGCCCCTGACGTCGGTCCACCAGCAGCCCGCAACTACGCAATTGCGCGAGATGACGGGAGATTTTTGGCTGGCTGTCGTCCAAGGCATGGATCAACTCACACACACAAAGTTCGCCCTCGCGCAGGATCAGTAAGGTCACCCGTGCACGGGTGGCATCGGCCAGGCATTTGAACAGGGCGGTCGGGATGAGGAGGTCTGACATGATCAAGGGCTTTCAAGTGGATATATTTGAATATACGTATTTCCATATGTATCGGTCAAATCTTGTTTCAATTGATATGGATCAAATGCCTTTGAAACCGCCACAACTGTTTGAAATTAAAATGAAACACAAATGTCCTAACGTGCCTGCCCATTGCTGATGAAGGAAGACCCGCGTGACCCGAGCCACCCGCAACCTGCGCAAGACCCTGGATTCCGTCGCGGAAAATAACGAAACCGCGGCCTTTGACCTGATGCGCGCCGTGGAAAAACTCGGCGATGAAGTGCTGCGCCAGCGCCTGCTCAATACCATCCACCGGCTGAACCAGGATGCGTATGAATTGCGCGAAGCCCGGGATTCGGTGGAGCAGGTTTCGGTCAAGCTCGCCTGAGCAAGATCGTTCAAGACAAGCCTTCGTTCGTGCTGGCATGCTTGTCGACTGTCTGTCGATGAGCCGTTTCCATGCCCACTGCATTACCTCATTACGCCTTCACCCGCGGCGCCATCGCCGTCATTCCCTTATCCCTGGCCTGTGCGCCCTGGGGGTTGCTGGCCGGCTCTATGGCCATCGACGCGCAATTTACCCCGCTGCAAGCCCAAGGCTTGTCTGCCATTGTGTTTGCCGGTGCCGCACAACTGGTGGCCATCGGCATGGTCAAGAGCGGTGCCAGCCTGATTTCCATTGTGCTGACCACCTTGCTGCTGACCTCCCAGCATCTGCTCTATGGCATGCACATGCGCCCTACACTGTCTTCGCTCAACGCCCGTTGGCGCATGAGCCTGGGGTTTTTGTTGACCGATGAATTCTTTGCCCTGGTCAACCACTATGACCGCCAGACCTTCAATCGCTGGTACGCCCTGGGCGTCGGCCTGACGTTTTACCTGATCTGGAACCTCTTCACCCTCGCCGGCATTGTGCTGGGTAAAAGCATTCCGGGCCTTGATCAACTGGGGCTGGAGTTCTCAATTGCCGCGACCTTCATCGCCTTGATCACCCCCGTGGTGCGCGACGTGCCCATAGTGGTGTGCGTGGCGGTGGCACTGCTGTGCTCGGTCTGGTTGAGTTATCTGCACTGGGAGTCGGCGGTGGTGGTCTCGGGTGTGTTGGGGATGAGCGCGGGGTTTGCCTGTAAACGGCTGGGAGTGGGGCAACGATGATTTACCTGATGATTGTGGCCATGGGCTTGGTGGTGTTCTTCAACCGTTACCTGTTTATCGAGCCACGCTTGCCGGTACGGCTCAATCGCGGCGCGCGTGAATTCTTGGGCTTCGCCGTGCCGGGCATGCTCACGGCGATCTGCGGGCCGATTATTTTCCTGGCTGAGCATCGGCTTAACCTGAGCCCGACCAACCCTTACCTGCTGGCCGGCATCTGCGCCGTGGCGTTGATGTACTGGACGCGCAGCGTGTTGACCACCGTGCTATTGAGCATGGCGCTGTTCTATCTGTTCCGTTGGTGGTTTTGATACCCAGGCAAAAAAAAGCCCGCGGGGTGGCGGGCAGAAGGGAGACTTCTAAAAAATGAGCCTGACCACTATAGGCGGCGTGTTTGCCCTTCACAGTGAAACAAAGTTCATGGGCGCGTCAGTTGGCCCCGGCACAGTGGTAGAGTCATGGTTTTTCCAAGGAAGCAATGGCATGCACAAAGTGGTAATGGGCGCATTGATACTGGCGGTACTGACCGGTTGCGCCGGTTCGAAGATGAAGGAGGCGCGCGCAGGCAGCCCCTACAAAACCCTGGCGTCAGACAAGGCCACTCTGGTCGTTGCCCAGTGCATCCAGTTCGGCTGGCAGGATGAAAGCGTGTTCGGCGTCGATGCCGGCGGCTTCAAGGAAGCGACCGAGGCGGGTGGTTTTACGGTGTACACCACCGGTGGCGATTACTTTGTCGATGTACTCAGCACCGGCGCGGGTTCTACGGTCAACTATTATGCTGCTCAGGACAATATGCCGGCCAAACGTCGCCTGGCAGCACTGGCCACTTGTCTGTAAGTCGGTTGCCTTAGTCATATTCCGAAACGCCTGGCGGGACAGCCGCCGGGCATTGGCTTATGATTCACTCGCTCGTTCGACGTGATGGCTCTTTACCGGTACACGGATGTCGAGGCTTAAACGTCGAACGAGCTCCTCCATCCCAATCTCAACGGGGCATGAAACCCAAGTGCCAGCGTCGCGGAATCAACAGTGTCGCCACCCCCAAGGCCCCAGCCAACGCACCACTGACCCACAATGCGCGCAGGCCCATCTGCTGTTCCAGCAGCGCACCGATCACAGCGCCAATGAACATCCCACCCCACGGAATCAATTGCACGCGCCATCCATTGCGGCGCTCGCCCAATAACCAACGGCCCAGCCCGCGACCAAAGCGTGACAGCGCCCCGGTGACGTAGGTCAGCCCCACCGGTAACCCGTTCACCTCCTCGACGGCCGCGTTGAGCATGCCCATGGCAATGATCGCTGCGAGCAACGCGGGCAAGGTGTCGGTCGATGGCCACAACGCCGCAGCGCAGAGCAAGGCGCCGATGCACAGCAATAAGGGCAACGCATGGCGCTTGCTGAAACGGCTGACCAGCACGCCAAAGGCATTACCGACCACGAAGGTGGCGACCAGCAACACCAGCCGCCCGGTGAGCCCCAGGTCGCCCGCACTGATGGCCACCGCCAGGCGCGTGGTGTTACCACTCATGAAGGAGACGAAATCGCCGCTGGCCATAAAGCCGATGGCATCGGTCATGCCCGCCAGCACCGACAGACAGGCCACCAGCATCAAGCCCACCCGCCCGCGCCAGCGCTGTCGAAGGGCGAGCGTGACATTGGTGTAAGGCTTGCGGGACGAAGGCAGCATGGGGCCGTTTTCCTCGGTGAGATTATCCGGCCACTACCGTAGGACGCTTTGCCTGTCCGCGCAATGACCTCAGACACGCTCCAGTTGCCAGCCGGTGGCGTGCCACGTCAGATGGTGAGTCGGCTCGATCGCCTGCAAGAATGCCTCGTCGTGTGATACGGCCAGCAGCGCGCCGGTAAACCCCTTCAATGCCTGCTCAAACGCTTGCACTGACTCCAGGTCCAGGTGGTTGGTGGGTTCATCCAACAGCAGCAATTGCGCCGGTGTTTCACGCCACAAGGCTACGGCCATCGCAGCTTTCAAGCGCTCGCCGCCGCTGAGTTGCCCTGCCGGCTGCGTAACCCGCAACGCGTCCAACTGCAACAACGCCAGACGTGTGCGCAGTTCGGCTTCGGCCAGGGGCGTCTCGAGCAGATTGAGTTGTTCGACAAGGCTGCGCCGGTCGTCCAGCAGCGCCAGGTGCTGATCGATGTACGCACTGGGCACCGCTACGCTGCACTCGCCACTGACCGCCTGCCAGTGGCCGGCTAGCAGTTTGAGCAAGGTCGATTTGCCGCAACCGTTCGGCCCACGTACGGCAACGCGAGCCGGGCCTGTCAGGTTGACCGTCAGGTAGCTGGCGGGTGCCAGGGGATCAAGCCAGGGCAATTGCGCCTGCTCCAGCACCAGTACCTGGCGGCCATTGGGGACGGTCGAGCCTGGTAATGCGAGCAGTGTGGGCGTCTCATCCACCACGCGCTGGTAAGCCTGGCGTACCTGGGCGTCCAGCTGGTTTTTGCACGCATCATGGACGCTGCGCACGCTGCTGACGACCTCCTTTGCTGCGCTTTTCCAGCGCGCCTTGGTAAAACGGTCGACGTTGGCGGTCTCGGCCTGTTTACGTGCGCGTGCGGCGTGGCGCTGCAGGTCGTCGTGATCTTTCTGCAGGCGCCGACGCTCGCGGCTGCGGGCCAGACGCGCCTGTTCCCACGCAGCAATCGCGGCCTGCTGGTGGGTGTCGCGTTGCTGGCGATAGGCATCGTAGTTGCCGCCATACACCTGAATGCCCAGGGGCGACAGCTCGATGATGCGGCCCATGGTGTTGAGCAATTGCCGATCATGGCTAACCACCACCAGCCCGCCGCGCCAAGCGCCCAGTACGCGCAACAGCCAATCGCGCCCGGCAGCGTCGAGGTGGTTGCTGGGTTCATCCAGAATCAGTAACTGCGGCGCAGCTAACAACGCCCCGATCAGCGCGACCCTGGCGAGTTGGCCGCCGCTGAGTTGATCGGCCGGGGTACTGGCGCTGAGGGTCGGCAAACCCGCTGCATCCAGCGCCTGGCGCAGGCGTTCGGCGAGGTCCCAGCGATCGTCGATCAGCTCCAGATCACCGAGGCGTGCATCGCCCTGGGCCATACGTGCAAGGGCTGCCAAGGCAGCGGCAGTTGCGGTGATATCAGCGATGGTTTGTCCAGCTTGAACCGCGATGGCCTGGGGCACATAGGCAGCATGAGCCGTTTTTTTCAACGTGCCGGAGGAGGGCAGCAGCACGCCGGCCATCAACTTCGCCAGGATACTTTTACCCCGTCCATTGCGCCCGACGATACCGGTAGGCGTTTGATCAATGGACAGGCTCACGTCGGCCAGCAAGGTTTCGCCATTAGCGAACTGGAAAGACAGGTGTTGCAGGGAAACAAGCGCGGGCAGCCGTTTGACGTCAGTCATCAGCACCTCCAAAAAAATGTCGAACAGGCCAACAAGCACGCCAGGCGGCTCGTTGCAGATACATTTTGGAAGGCTTAGATGTTCACGTCGGCGGTCATCCCGTGAGTCAGAAGGGGGGCAGAGCCTAACCCACCTTAACTTTGTGCGGCAAGTCTTCGGCCAGTTTCTCCAGAAACATCGCCAGCGCGACTTCTTCAGCTTTCAGGCCTTTGCGCACTCGCGGCTTGGGCAGCTTAGACAATTCACCGAGGCTGAAATGCTCAAGCACCGCCGGGTGGATGTAGCACTTGCGGCACACCGCTGGCGTGTTGCCCAACTGCCGGGCGACATCCTTGACCATCGCCACCACATGCCGCTTGGCGTCGGATTCGGGCTGCCACGCCAATTCGCGCAACACCGCCAGCGCCATCGCTGTGCCGGCCCAGGTGCGGTAGTCCTTGGCGGTAAAATCTTCGCCGGTCAGGCGGTGCAGGTAGTCGTTGACGTCCTGGGAGCTGACGGTATGCCGCTCCCCGTCTTCATCCAAGTACTGGAACAGGTTTTGCCCCGGCAACTCCATGCAGCGCTTGACCACCCGGGCCAGGCGCCGATCCTTGACGCTGACTTGATGCTCCACGCCACTCTTGCCACGAAACTGGAACTGGATCTCGCTGCCCTTGATGTCCACATGGCGGTTACGCAAGGTGGTCAGGCCGTAGGATTTGTTTTCGCGGGCATATTGGGTATTGCCGACGCGGATCAGCGTGGCGTCCAGCAACATCACCACCGTGGCCAACACCTTTTCGCGGGTAAACCCCGGCTCGGCTATTTGTGCTTCGAGTTGTTTGCGCAATTTGGGCAAAGCGGCGCCAAAAGCCTGCAAGCGCGAGTACTTGTCGCTGTCGCGCACCTCGCGCCAGCGTGGGTGGTAACGGTATTGCTTGCGGCCACGGGCGTCGCGGCCGGTGGCTTGCAAGTGGCCGCGAGGGTCGGCGCAGATCCACACATCGGTGTAGGCGGGCGGCACCGCCAAGGCGTTCAGGCGTTTGATTTCGTCCGCGTCGGTAATGCGCTCGCCCTTGGCGTTCAGATACTGGAACGTGCCCCGCACTTTTTTTCGGCGGATGCCGGGCTGGGTGTCATCCACATAATGCAGGTCGCGGGGCAGGTCGGCGGGTAACGAAGAGTCAGGCATGGGGCGGGTTCCTTGGCAACAAATCAGGCCGGTATGTCTGATTGACCGCAGCGCCCTGCGGTCGTGCCAAATGGTTAAGCCAGCACTGCCACCGCCTTGATTTGCGCCCACAGTGTCTGGCCCGGATGCAGTTGCAACTGGTCGTGGGAGAAGCGCGTGATGCGTGCCAGCAAGGGCGTGCCGCCGGCGTCGAGGCGCACCAGCACATGGGCGCTGTTGTCCGCGCCGACAGTCTGGGTGACGGTCACCGGCAAGCGGTTGAGGATGCTGCTGTGTTCTTGGGCCTGCAGGCTCAGGCTTACATCCCGCGCCTGGACCTTGACCCGCAGCGGGTTGCCCACCGCCAGCGGGACATGGGCCACGCGCATCTGCAACGGGCAATCGGGCAACTGCAGAGTGAGCAACTGATAGTGCGCGTCGTAGGCAACGACGCTGCCGGCGATCACCACGCCGGCATCGTCGCCCAGCGCCAGGGGCAGGTCGAGGCGCGCCAGGGTCTCGCCGATAGGGCCGCTGGCCAGGGCCTTGCCGTCGCTGAGCAAGACGATATGGTCGGCCAGTCGCGCCACTTCATCCTGGGCATGGCTGACGTAGAGCACCGGGATATCCAGCTCGTCGTGCAGGCGTTCCAGGTAAGGCAATATCTCGCTTTTGCGCTGGCTGTCCAGGGCCGCCAGCGGTTCATCCATCAACAACAACTTGGGGCTGGTGAGCAAGGCGCGGGCGATGCCGATGCGCTGGCGCTCGCCGCCGGACAAGTGTTGCGGGTGACGCTCAAGGAGGTGCCCGATGCCCAACAGTTCGGTGGCCTGGGCCATGTCCACGCGGCGTTGCGGGCGTGGGATACGTTTGAGGCCGAACTCCAGATTGGCGAGCACCGACAGGTGAGGAAACAGGCTAGCCTCCTGGAACACATAGCCCAGGGCACGTTTATGCGGCGGTATAAACAGGCCTGTGCAGCTGTCTTGCCAGACCTCGTCGTTGATTTGTACAAAGCCGTGTTCGGCGCGTTCCAATCCGGCGATGCAGCGCAGGCAAGTGGTCTTGCCGGAGCCAGAATGCCCGTACAGCGCGCTCACGCCACGACCGGGCAATTGCAGGTCCACATCCAGGGTAAAGGCGGAGTATTTCAGGTGCAGGCGTATATTCATCATCGCGGTCAGCTCCAGCCCATCTTGGTTTTACGGCTGGAATAGAGCGCCAGCAACACGAGGAAAGCGAACACCACCATGGCGCCTGCCAGCCAATGGGCCTGGGCATATTCCATGGCTTCGACGTGGTCGTAGATCTGCACCGAGACGACACGGGTCTTGTCCGGGATATTGCCGCCGATCATCAGCACCACGCCGAACTCACCAACGGTATGGGCAAAGCCCAGGATCGAGGCCGTGATAAACCCAGGGCGTGCCAGCGGCAGGATCACCGTGATAAACGTGTCCCACGGGTTGGCGCGCAAGGTCGCAGCCACTTCCAGCGGGCGCGTACCGATGGCAGAAAACGCGTTCTGCAACGGCTGCACCACGAAGGGCATGGAGTAGATCACCGAGCCAATCACCAGCCCGGCGAAGCTGAAGGTAAGGGTGCCCAGGCCCAGCCACTGGGTGAACTGGCCGACGTAACCGTTGGGCCCCATGGCCAACAGCAAGTAGAAGCCGATGACCGTTGGCGGCAACACCAACGGCAGTGCGACCACTGCGCCGATGGGGCCGCGCCACTTGGAACGGGTGCGCGACATCCACAGGGCGATCGGTGTGCCGATGATCAACAGGATCAGCGTGGTCAGCGAGGCCAGTTTGAGGGTCAACCAGATCGCAGAAAAATCAGCACTCGACAGGGGCATTTACAGCTCGTAACCGTAGGATTTGATCACGGCAGCCGCTTTCGGGCCTTTGAGGTAGTCCACCAGGGCCTTGGCAGCGGCGCTGTCCTTGCCCTTGTTGAGGATCACGGCGTCCTGTTTGATCGGGTCATGCAGGGAGGCCGGAACAATCCACGCCGAACCGCCGGTGACTTTGCCGTCTTTGTAGATCTGCGACAAGGCGACAAAACCCAACTCGGCGTTGCCGGTGGAGACAAACTGGTAGGCCTGAGTAATGTTCTGGCCTTCGACGAGCTTGTCCTTGACCTTGTCGGTCAAGCCTTCTCTGGCCAGTACTTGGGTGGCGGCCAGGCCGTAGGGTGCAGCTTTTGGATTGGCGATGGACAAGTGCTTGAATTGGTTTTTCTTCAGCACCTCGCCCATGGCATCCACATAGCCTTCTTTGGCCGACCACAGCGCCAGGGTGCCGACCGCGTAGGTAAAGCGTGAGCCCTTGACGGTAGCGCCTTCGCTTTCGAGTTTTTGCGGGGTGGTGTCATCGGCGCTGAGGAATACTTCAAACGGTGCGCCGTTCTTGATCTGGGTGTAGAACTGCCCGGTGGCACCGTAAGCCGCGACCAGTTTATGGCCGGTGTCTTTCTCGAAGTCGGCGGCAATCGCCTGGATCGGGGCGGTGAAGTTGGCGGCCACGGCCACCTGCACTTCATCGGCATGGGCCGTACCCAAGGCAAAGGCGGCAAGCAGGGGGGCCAGGCGCGAAACGCGGGTCATCATGAAGCAACTCCTTGAAGGTGTACGGCAGGTTGTAGGTAAAAAGGCTTACCGCTATGTATGAGAATATATAGCGGTAAGCTATTGCCGGTACAGCACCAAGTGGCTGCTGAGGTCAGTCGCGGGTGAATCTGGCTATCGCGTGCTCGGCCAATTCGCGGGTCAGGTCATAGGTGGACAGGTCTTTGCCCAGCCCCAGGGCCTGGCCCGCCCACAGGTTGCTGAAACCGGCTTCATCCTTGGCCTTGAGCGGCATCAATGCGCCTCCGGCTTTGGGGAACGCCGGCGCAGCGGGGTTGATTGCGCCGAGTTCACGCATCACCCGGTTGACGATGCCCCGCGCCGGGCGGCCGGTAAACAGGTTGGTCAGCGCGGTTTCGCTGGCCTGGGCATGGCGCAGCGCGTGGTGATGGGAGGCGCTTACAGTGGCTTCGGGAGTGAACAGGTACGCCGTGCCGATCTGCACTGCCGAAGCACCGAGGGCAAAGGCTGCAACAATGCCGCGCGCATCGGCGATTCCGCCCGCAGCAATCACCGGCACGCTGACCGCGTCGACAATCTGTGGCAGCAGCGCCATCAAGCCGATCTGGCTGTTGAGGTCATCGCTGAGGAACAGGCCACGATGCCCTCCAGCTTCAATACCCATGGCAATAATCGCGTCGCAGCCGTGCTGTTCCAGCCACACGGCTTCCTCGACGGTAGTGGCCGATGACAGCACCTTGGCACCGGTGGCTTTTACCCGGTCCAGTAAGGATTTCTCTGGCAAGCCAAAGTGAAAACTCACCACTTGCGGCCGAAATTCTTCCACCACCTGGCAGGCTGCGTCATTGAACGGCGCGCGGTTGGATACCGGCGTTGGCGCATCGAAGTCGGCGACCAGTTCATGGTAGTAAGGTTGCAGCAAGGCCTTCCAAGCCCTGTCCCGCGCTTCGTCGGCAGCGGGCGGTTGATGGCAGAAGAAGTTGACGTTCAGCGGCGCATGACTGGCCTGGCGAATGAGAGCCAAGGCGTCGCGCAGTTGCTCCAGGCTCAATGCTGCGGCGGGCATGGAGCCCAGGGCACCGGCTTGCTGGGCGGCGATGACCATGGCGGTGGTCGTCGCGCCAGCCATCGGCGCCTGGATGATCGGCACCTCAATGCCCAACAGGTCAAGAATGCGGGTGTCTGGCCAGGTGCTCATGGGGTGCGTCTCCAGCGTCAGTAGGGCTTTTCGCTGTTTTAGCAGGGCAATCGGCCCCCGGCCAGTCTGTTTTATTCACTGGACGGAAGCGGCGTTTTGTGGGGCTGGGTTTCGCGCTCAAGTAACTGGCGCTTGCGCTCCACGCCCCAACGGTAGCCCGACAGCTCGCCATTACTGCGCACCACGCGATGACAGGGAATCGCCACCGCCAAGTGGTTGGCTCCACATGCCTGGGCCACGGCACGAAAGGAGGTGGGCGCGCCGATACGCTCGGCTATCTGCGCATAGCTGGCGGTGCTGCCCACAGGTATTTCGCGCAACGCCTGCCACACCCGTTCCTGAAAGGCCGTGCCGCGCAGGTCCAAGGGCAAATCCAGGCCCACGGCAGGGGCCTCGACAAAGCCAACGACGTGGGCAACCAGTTGTTCGAAACCCTGATCCGCGCCGATCAACTCAGCCTTGGGAAACTGGTCTTGCAGGTCGCGCACCAGTTTGTCCGGATCATCACCCAATAAAATCGCACACACGCCACGTTGGCTTTGCGCCACCAGAATCGCCCCCAGCGAGCACTGGCCAACGGCAAAGCGGATGGTGTTATTGGCGCCGCCGCCTTTGTAGTCTCGGGGTTTCATGCCGAGCACTTGGTCGGCGGCCTCATAAAAGCGGCTATTGGAATTAAAGCCTGCGTCGTACAGGGTGTCTGTCACAGAATGCTGGCCCTTGAGGCCGTCGCGCACTCTGCGCGAACGCAGGGCGCTGGCGTAACCCTTGGGGGTCAGCCCGGTGTTGGCTTTGAATACACGGTGGAAGTGAAACGGACTCAGCCCCGCGCATCGGGCGAGCGCGTCCAGGCTAGGCGGAGTTTCGGCTTGTTCGATTTGCCGACAGGCCTCGGCCACCAATTGCCCATGGTGAGCGGCCAACTGGGTCTGGTCGCCGGCAGCGCGTTTGCTGGGACGATAACCGGCGGCCTCGGCCTGCGCCGCCGTGTCGAAAAACTCGACATTCTCCGGGCGCGGCACACGCGAAGCGCTGCTGGGGCGGCAATACACGCCGGTGGTTTTTACGCCGTAAACAAACAAGGCGTCGGCTTTGGCATCACGGGCAATAATGGCAGCCCAGCGCGGATCGTGTTCGTTGTTCATGGCCTGCACTCTTGACGGTTCAGGGGCAGATTAAGCCTGCCGCTCGCGCTCGACACTCCGAAGCTTGCGGTCAAATTAACCAGCGGTGCGAAAGGTCAGGTTGATGCGCTGCGGGCCCATGATCGGATGCACGCCGTCCTTGATCGGCATCACACCATGAAAGCGCAGGCGATCGACGCCGCCCCACACCACCACATCACCATGGAACAAAGAGACCTTTTGGGGTTTATCGTTGCGCTCATGCCCACCGAACAGGAAAATCGCGGGCAGCCCCAGGGAGACCGAGACCACGGGCGCGCCGTAGCTGCGCTCGTTCTTGTCTTGGTGCAGGGACATTTTCGCCCCCGGTACGTAACGGTTGATCAGGCAGGCATCCGGTAGAAAACCTCTGAAGCCGGCGTCGGTAGCCGCTGCCACCGCCAGTTGGCGCAATGTGTCGGGCATGACGGGCCAGGGTTGCTGGCTGCGCGGGTCGAGTGGGCTGTAGCGATAGCCACGAGCGTCGGTGGTCCAGCCCAGCTCGCCGCAACTGCTCAGCGCCGCCGACATGGTAAAGCCGCCGGGGGTGACCATCTGCCGAAACGGTGATTGAGCCAGGACACGCCGCAGTTCAGGCAATAAACGCTCGATCCAGGGCAGGGCGTAGCCCCTCAGTACGTAGGATTCTTCGCCAATTTGCTCGCGCCCGGCAGGCTGTTGCAGGGACTCATCGGCAAACAAATCGACGGTAGGGCCTGGCATGGCTTACAGCGCCTTGCTCACATTGATGTCGGTGATTTCGTCGCTGGCATCATGAATTTTTGCCAGCGCCTGCTTGGCTTCTTCGACGCTGTTGTTTTGCAACTGGGCAAATTCAAAGCGGCGTTCGCCGTTGAGCTTGTACTTGATGACGTATTTGGTTGTGGTGTTCACAGCTTTTTTCCTGTCAGGTGTTCGGGTCAGCTCAGCTTGCTGCTGGTACGACGAACGATACGGATCTTGTGGGACAACGCAGGCTTGCGGGTCACGCTGATGGCGCGACGGGTCACCACATCCAGGGTGATGTTCCAGAACCCGGTGCTGGGCGCGGTGATCTTGGCCGGGAATTTATCAAATGCGCCGCCGTGGTAGGTATGGCGGCCACCATTTTTGAAGCTGCGAAAGTTCGCATCGCTCATCAGGCGAATATTGCAGGTCTGCGAGCATTCGATGACGACAATGTCTCCCTCGTTGAGGTGCTCACGCTGGTGGATGAATTTCATGGGGGTGTCTCCAGAAGGGCTTTTTCTGAAAAATCAGAACGATACGTAGGTTAAGATGGAGTTTATCAGCCCCAGCGCGTTTATTATCGGGCCGTCGTCGACGACTTCGACAATTTAAAACAGTTATTTACCGAGTTATCACAGATAAATCCTACGTTGATGGGAGAAAATTACCATCCCCGCTGTCGTAGGGTCTTTATCGGAGGTTTTTGTATGAAGTGGAGTGTGTTGGTGCTGGCCTTGGCAATAGGTGGGTGTGCTTCGGTTGCAGATATCAAGCAGACCCCGCCAACATTGGTGGTCATCTCAGGGAAGAAGCCGCAGGAATATGCGGCGTGTGTGGTGCGCAAATTGGAGGCGACCCGTCGGCCGCCGCAGATCGAGCCCCATAAAGATGGCATTCAGGTGATCGTGCCGCAGAAGTTCTCGGCAGACCCTTCGGCAATCTTTGAAATCGAAGACCGCTCCAGCGGTAGCAGCATCAAGCTTTATGAAAGCATGTCCAATGTGCCCATCCGCCCGGGCGACGTGAAGAAGGCGGGGGAAGAGTGCATTTCCGGTTGAGCCACAGGCTCATCCCTCAAACCGATAAAAAAAGCCCTCACCCTGCAGGGACGGCATGTATCCGTTAAACTGTCGGGCATTCACTACAAAGATGCCGCTCAAACCCGGGGTTTGAGCGGCATTTGTTTTTTCTGGAAAGCCCGTTATGAAACGAGACCACGTCAAAGCCCACCATGCCGAAGGGCAGATTTCGGCCACCCATGTCATCCAGAACCCCGCCGATTTGGGCGAGTGGATCGTGTTTTTCAAGAAGAGCGGCGGGCGCAGCTACTTCCTGGTGGACGAGCAGGATGAGGTCGAGTCATTTGCTCGCCTGGATGACCTGATCGAAACCCTGCGTGGCCTGGGGATCAAGTTCGCTGAAGTGCACCTGTAGCAGCGTTACTTGCAGACCACCACCACGCTGCGGCCTTTGAAGTTGCCCACGTCCTGGCCCAGGGTCTTGTCGCTTTCCTTGAGGGCTGGCGTGCCATTGGTGCCGACAATGCGGTAACCGGTGCCGGCACAGGAGGCGTCAGCTTTCTCGTAGCAACTGGCCCATGAGTTGGCCTCGCCCGAGCAGTCGATGGTCAAGCCTTGTTCGCCATTTTTCAGCAAGGTATCGGAAGCGGTGGTGCAGCCGGCGAGTGCCAGTACTGCGGTCAGTGCCAGGATTTTGTTCATAAGGGATCTTCGTCGAGAGGGAATAGAGGGCGCTGACACTGTCGTGGGGCGTTGGCGCGGATTATAGCGAACTGCCACCCAGTGTGCAGTCGCAGTGACAATCACTGCGCATGCACACCCCTCCCGGTCGAGCGTGAGCCAGCCTTCGGCTAGTGTCAGGGCACGCCCATTACCAGCACGCCGCTCCCGCTTATCGCTCCTGCGGCTGGGAACGGGCCCGATCGCCGTACCAGCGAAAAGGTCACATCATCGCCGCCCACGCTGTTGGTGATGCGGGTCAGGAATGAGCCGTTGACCTGCACCGCAGAGCCCGCGCGCACGAGGGCAGTGCCCACGCTCGGATTACTCATTACCAGCAGCCTGTTGTCGAACGCTGACGGGACGCCTTTATAGGTGATGGTGATGGGGGTGGTAATGCCGCTATTTGGGCATGAATAGGTCAGCCTGCGGTTGGTGCGCACGGTGGTGGTCAGGGGGTCGGTGCCGATCGCCCGCTGTTGTACGTCGCCGAAGTTGATCTCGATAGGGTTGTTGTTATTGATTGTGCAGGTTGACGGGGAGATGCCGAAGTTGTTCGCGGCGGTGTACGTCAGTACGAGTCGCGTGCTTCCAGAACTGTAGTTATTGGTTTGGTGGAGATTCAGTGCGCCTAGAGTGTCACCTCTTACCACGTTGATAGGGTTGCTGGGATCGTTTCGCAGCAAGATATAGGGGGTTACATTGATGGGATACCCGACACCGTTATTGGGCATGGTCGCGATCCGGATGTTAAACGGCACAGGCGTGTTATAAAACGTGCCATTTATGCGCAATCCGGTACCTTGAGCGGAGAATTTTGGTCCCGGCACCCAAGGGGCGCCGGCGAACGCAGAAGTTCCCCAAAAGTCTATGCGTGAAGGGAAAGCCGGATAGCGAGTAAATCGGCACTCCAACCGTGCACCTTCAAGAATCAGGCGTGTACTGTCCGAGCCCACACTGACAGTGACGGGGACGTGCAGGTTGAGGATCCCGCCATCGCCAACATATTGCCATGCTCCGCCGTTGACGCGGCAATCCGCTGCTCGCACGGTCGTGGTAATACTCAGCAAGACGAGAAGCGCTATAGCTCCATAGAGTCGTTTCATTGTGATCTCTCATTGCTCCTCTGTCCGGACGTTGCTTGCAGGTATCCAAGCCCTTGCTGAAGCCGTCCGGAAGATATTTAAGGTTTGCCCAAGGCTGTTTATGGATAGTCCAACGTAAAAGTAGAGGTCACCCTGTACGCCCCTCGGCCGATGGTCTGGTCGCTGATGGCCTGCGGCTCGCCCTGCACAAAGGCTTTCAGCGCGATCACATTGCTGCCATCTATCAATACCTGCGCATCGCTGGGCGAATTCAACGGCAGTGGCTTGTTGCTCGGCGTCTCTATGCCCACCCCGATGCCTGAGGCGCCACTGCCACCGTCCAGCGCGAGCATGCCGGGCAACGCGGTGTTTTCCCTGCCGCCAAAGGTGATGCTGACCGTAGCGCCAATGGTGGTATCGCAGTTCTCCAGGTGCAGCCTGAAGTCCTTGCCCTGTGAACGGGTGTTGAGATAGAGGTGCTTGCTGGTAACGTCCCAGAGTTCCAGGGTGACGGCCTCGTCGCCCGGTCGCAGGGTGCAGGCCTCCTGGACCAGGTTGCCCTTGAAACTCAGGTTGTCCGCTGCTTTGGCGTCAGCGGTCAGGCTCAAGGCCAGTACCAGCGCTGCACATTGCCAACCCTTGTGGTGTGTATGTCCCATTGATTCGGCTCCTACTGGTATTCGGCCAACAGCGTGGCCACCGCGGTAAACCTTGCGGGCGCCAGAGTTGCGCCGGGCTGTTTGACCGGCACCACTTCCAGTACGGGCGGTGATGACAGGCTGATATCCAGTGGCGTATTGAGTGAAAATGGCAGGTTGTTCTGGAAAACCCGGATACCCAGCGCCGGTACACTCGTCTGTACTGCAGAACCGTCAAACGTGGTTGCCGTGCCATTGACACTCAACTTCAGCGCCCATGGCAGCGTGTCGGTGCCGCAGTTGATGGTGTAGCCCACGCCTTTGCGGTATTGCACACCGTCGACGCGCTTGATCCCGACATCGCCAAAATCTACCTCGATGGTGTTGCCCGCATCGATCGTGCACGGGGGAGGTTCGTTGAGTGTGCCGCTGAACGTCAGATTGGCCGATGCAGCACTGCACAGGCCCAGGGAGCACAAGGCGAGCAACGCTCGCTGCGGCCAACAGATCATTGGTCATTCCTCTTCATTGATAATCGACCACGAGGGTGGCGGCGGCATCGAATGCGCCTCCGGTCAGCGTGCTGCCCGGGCGTTTGACCGGCACTGCCTGCACCACCGGCACGTTGGGGTAGGTGAAGTTCACCGCCGTGTTCAACGGCCAATCGGCGCCATTGATGAACAGCTTCACCCCCAGGTCCGGCTTGCGGGTGACCAGTACGCGGCTGTCGAATGCGGCGCCCGTGCCCCTGAGTTCCAGGGTCAACGCGTTGCTGAAAGGGGAGCTGCAGGTGACGGTGTACGGCACGCCACGACGGTAGTTGACCCCGTCGACTCGCGAGGTCAGCAGGTCGTTGCCAAAAGGCACGTCGAGCGTACTTCCGCTGTTGATGACACACGGCGGCGGCGCAACGATCACCGCGCGGATGGTCAGGTTGGTCTCGGCCTGCGCACCCAGGCTAAGTGCCCAGAGCAGGCCGCTGCCCATAAACACGGCCCAGGGGCCGTATGACTTAGCCATGGTTTTGCCCTTACTCATAATTGAGCCTGAAATCCACCACGGCCCGGAACGCCCCGCTGGTCAATGGCGCAGCGGTGCGCGTGGGCCGCACGTTCCAGGTCTTGGTGTTACCGCCCAGGGGCAAGAACAGCGGTTCGCCGCGTTGGCCCAGTTGTACGTCCCGGCCCAAGGCGTCGGTCAGCTGCAGCCCCAGGCCGGTGATGCCTTGTACTTTGACCAGGCGCGAATCGTCGTCATCGGCAGGCGCGAGGAAGGCCCCCGCCAGCACCGGTTGAAAGGCGCTCCAGGTCAGGTTGCCGGTGCGTTCACTGCGGATACTGCCGGCGGTGCGGGTGCACTCGGTAAAGCGCAACTGGAACGCCACTTGGTTGGCCTGGTCGCCGGGGCGGCGTAATTGGCTGGTGGAGACGTCGCCCAGTTCAATGGTCTGATGCAGCGAGGTCATTTCCAGGCTGCACGGGGTTTCGTGCATGGACCCGGAAATATTCAGCACGCCATTCATGCCCTCGATATCCTCGGCCTTCGCGCTCCCCCCCAAAACCAGGAGCAGGCCGCCCAATGCCTTTATGTAATGAGACTTCATGGCTGACTCCAGCGACAGGCTTACTGTTTGGGCGGAGCTGCTTGCAGGTTGACCTTGCAAGTCTCGCCGCGGCAGATGAAGGCCAGCAGCGGACGACCGCCGTAATCATTGACGTAGGCCAAGTGCGGGGTAGGGCCCAGGGCTTTGGCAGTCGGGCCCAGGATCAGCGTGCCTTTGGGCGGTACCATCACTGGCTCGAAACCGGCCACGGTCTTGCCCTCCTTGGTACTGCGCGCATCCACCAGGGTCACGTAGTAGGGCGTCGGGTTATTCACCCGGTAATGCTCGCCTTGCCGGGTCAGGGTCAGTTTTTCCTGCCAGGGGTTGGACAGGTCCTGCTGGCTGGGCGTAATGGCTTGAGGTCGGTAGAACAATTTGATCCGGGTTTGCAGCGCGATTTGCAGGGTGTTGGCCTTATCGGTGCGCGGCGGAATTTCCCGCAGGTTGAAGTAGTAGACCGTCTCTCGATCCTGGGGCAATGACTTGGCCGCCGGCAGCGCCTGGACTTTTACCTGGCTCTGTTTGCCCGGTTCCAGGCGCTGCACCGGGGGCAGCACGATCAAGGGCGTGGTGAGTTTCTGGCCCTCTTCATTCTCGATCCAGCCCTGGGCCAGGTAAGGCAATTGGGTGTTGTTATTGGTGATGTTCACGCTGGTGGCGTCCTTGCCGCCGTCGAAAATCACGCGGGTACGGTCCAGGCCGATCGCGGCGTTGGCACTGTGGCTCAAGGCGAGCGTCAGCAGGGTTAGGGTCGAGAGGGTGACGCGTTTGTACAGGGTCATGAGGATGTGGTCTCCATAGCGGGGGGCTTGCCGGTCAGCTCTGCCGGCGCGGACAAGGGTTGATCGGTGGCTGCGATTCGGCAGTCCAGTTGCAGGGCGTTACTCAAGCCGTCAGCGGGCAAGACGTCGGGGAGGGTGAGGGTGCAGCGCTCGTTACCGCCCCAGCTGACGACCATCTGTTCACCGGCTTGAATGCCGCTGAGGTAGACATTGCCGCCGTCATTCACGATGCCGGTGTCCTGCTGCTTGGCGTTCTGGACCGTCGCACCAAAGGGTGGCGAGCTGCCATCGGGCAGGCGTAGCACTGCCATGGCCTTCTCACCGGCAATCACGTCCAGGGCGCGATAACCAATGGCGCCTTCGGTGAGGGTCAGTTGGGTGACGGATTGGGTGGCTTCGACATTGCTGGGCAAACTCTCCAGATCGACGCTGGCCGCCGTACGCTGGTAGCTGCTCAGGTCGGCGATCACCGCTTTACCGAAGGCGTTGCTGCGGGCCGGCGAGCCGTAACCGCGCACCGGCACGTCAGGCACGCCGCCGGTATCCACCATCAAACGGGTGCCGCCCATGCTGTTGGTACGATGCAGCGCCGCGCCGTGTGGCGTAAGCGTGCCGCCGCCGCGGGCCGACAGGCTGAGGCTGGTGCGACTGCCTTGTTGCCGGCTGGCGGCCAGTGTCAGGTCCGCTTGATCACCCATGTGGCTGAGATAACCACTGGCTGAATTATCGCTTGCCGTCAGTTGGTAACTGTTGCGCTCATCGAGGCGATCGCTGTAGCGGGTTGAAAAGCCGTTCTTGCCTGCCGCCCGGCTGGCGTCCAGCGACAGCGTGCCGCTGCGTCCTAACGGCAGGCTGACCGTCAGCGCCATGCCGTTATCCTTATAGTTGTAATCCAGCGTGCGATAGACGTTGAGTGATAAACTCATGTTTTTGACGGTGCCAACATTGAAGTAGCGAGACGCCGACAAGTTCCAGCGCTGGCTGGCTGGGCGCGACCAGTAAGTCTGTTTGTTATAACTGGCGTACACCGTGGCACCCAAGTCACGGAACTGCTTGTTAACGGTCGCCGTATAAAGCGCCTTGCTACCGCCGATGGGTTTGAACTCGGCGGCATATTGGCCGAATTCGTCATGTTGTCCGCGCCCGGCAAGTTCGCCGTTCCTGCCGTAATGACGAGCATCGAGGTATTCACTCATGCTCAGGAAGTTCTTATCGGAGAACCGATAACCGGCGAAGGTGACTTGGCTGTCGTACTGTTCAAAGTTCTTCGAATATTGCAGGCGGTAGGATTTGCCTGAGAGCGTTTGATTCCACACGTTAGCGTGGGATTGGGTGACATCCAGCGATAAAGCGCCCAACGCCAACAGGTCGCGGCCTGCACCAACAGTGGCCGCCCGGTAGTTGTTATCGGTTATGGCGCCGCCAAACAACGACCAGCCGTTGCTCACGCCCCAGGAGAATTCGCCGGTGCCGAAAAAGTTGCCGTCAGCGCCATATTGAAGGTCCGATGGCCGCCCGGTCGCCAGCTTGTATCGAACTTGCCCAGGGCGCGTCAGGTAAGGCACGCCAGCGGTGTTGAGCTTGAAGGTCTGCACTGAACCGTCCTGCTCTTCCACCCGCACATCCAGCGTGCCGGTGACCGCATCGTTGAGGTCCTGGATGCGAAAGGGGCCGGCCGCCACCAGGGTTTCATACAACACACGCCCTTGTTGGCTGACGACCACCCTGGCGTTGGTCTTGGCCAACCCAACCACCTCAGGCGCATAACCGCGCAGGTTGGGTGGCAGCTGGCTTTCGTCCGAGTTCAGCGCGGCGCCGGTAAAGCGGAAGCTGTCGAACAGGTCCGAATACAGGTAGTTTTCCCCAACCACCAGGCGCGCTTTCAATGAAGGGATGGCGCGGTAAGCGTAATAGCGGCTCCACTCCAGCTTCTGTTCCCCCGCAGAACGGTCTCTTGCGCTGTCGACCCGCCCCTGCCAGTCGGCCCGCAGGCGCCAGGCTCCGGCATTGGCCCCCAGGGTGCCGTTACCACTGAGGTGGTTGCGGGTCCGCTCGTTTTTTTGGGCGTTGGACTGCGCCGTCAGGTTGTAGTCAATCAGCAGCCCTGGCACGCCTTCATCCCAGCGTGCAGGCGGATCCCAATTAAGAGCGCTGTACTCAAGGTAGGCGTGGGGCAGGTTGATGCTCAATGTGGAGGTGGCCAGATCTGCACTCACCTCGGCACCTGGCAAGCCTTGGATATCCAGGCACTCGTCGCCTTTCCACCCCGTGAGCTTGGCTGCTTCGGACGCCTTCAGGCCCAGTTGTGCCACAAGCTCCGCGGACAAGCATGCCTGGCTATCCTTCGGGTCATCATCGGGAGGATAAAACGCCACCGACTGCTCGGAAAGCGCCTGGCCGTTGATCTGCACAAGCATTGTGTAGGTGCCCGGCAGAATGAAACCGCTACGCGAAAACCGCGACAAATCAATATTGGTGCGATCATTCAGGTCAAGAACGTCGGTATTGAATTCGATATCCCCGGCACCCAAGGCTGTGCCTGCCAGTGACATCAGCCCGCCAAACAGCGTGGGGCGCAGCGTATGTTTGATCTTCGACGCATTCAGCATGAAAGCAACCCATCAATGTTCAAAAGTATTCCAACTTGAACCGCACGGCGACACGGTGAACGCCCGGCGCCAAAGGCAGCCCGTTACCCACCAGCCGCAGCGTGTAGTGAAGTGTCATGTCGCCTTCCGCCAAGGGATGCGGCGCCATCGGCTCGCCCGGCACGCTCTCCTGGCCGGCCGAATCCCAGATGTGAAAGGCAACACCCTGTGAATCGCCGAAGGCAGCAAAGGAGCGACCGTCCCGGTCGCGCGGGCCGTCGAACGTCACCCGCAAATGCTCCCAGTCGGGTAGCGTTGCACCCGGGCGTGAGGGGTCCGGGCGCGTCAATGAGCAGTTGACCAGGCGCAAATCAAAGGGGTGTGGTTCGCCCAGCGCATTTCGCAACAGCCGGCCAATGGGCTCGGCGGGCATCTCGATGGTTTGATCGGCACTGGTCAATTCCAACCCGCACGCGGAGTCGACGACCCTGCCACCAAGCGTGATGACCCCTTCACCTTGCGCAGGCTCCTGCCCGAACCCCCAAGGGCTGATGACCACCGCCAATGACGAGCTCATTGCCAGACTTATGAGTTTTTTCACCGTTATCTCCCACCCGTTCCCCCCGCCACCTTGTAGTGGCGGGGGGGCTACTTACTGATAAGCCAAGGTGAAATTGGTGACCGCGCTGAAGTCACCCGGCACGATGTCGCCGGTCGCCGCGCCTTGAACAAAGGCGCCGAATTCCAGCGTGTTGTCACCGGTGGAAATGGCCTGGGGAGTGGTTGCCACACCCAGTTTGATAGGGCTGCCGCCATGGGTCATCATGATGCCGACGCGGCCTGCGGTGCCGACGGTGCCGATCGCGCCAGGCACATCGGTCGAGGGGGCTGCGGTGAAGGTCGTGGTCACGGTTTTATCGGTCAGGTCCGTCAGGTCGCAACCTTCCAGCTCAATCAGCACACGGCGAGCTTCGGACTTACCGCCTGCCTGCAATTGATGCTTGGCGATGGCGCCCAGGTGGATGGTCTGGTCTACCGATTCAGGCTTAATGGAGCAGGCACCCGAGTGGACCGATCCCAGAAAGGTAACTGTTCCATCTGCCGCCTGAGCGCCGGACATGGAGCCCGCGAACAGGCCGATGGTTAACAGTGCAGTTTTGAACGTAGTTTTCATTTGCAGATGCCCACATAAAAAATGTCATGGAAAAGCCCCGCCACCTGGTGGTGTGGGACTGACGTTTCACCTCAAACGTGGTCGGCAGCAAACTCGGTTGATCGTCAGCCAAGTGCCAGTCGGAAGGTCAAACTTTCCAACTAGTTGTATTGCTATTTGGAGACACGCTTGAAGCGGAGGCGATTGTGTAGTGGCGGCTTGAAAAAGTAAGTCGTCACATTCGCCTATTAATGTGGGCAGGCAGTATCGCGACTAATAGGAAGAATATGGCATTTTGCCAAAACTTTGGTTTAGGCTGTAAGAATTGAACTACATGCGACTAAATGCGAATAATTCAGTTAGGGTGATGACTGTAAGAATGGGATGACATACAGTGAAAATCAATAGACATTAATAGCGCGAAACAACTAACCGGGCTTCGGTGGCAGTGGCGATGAAGATGCCTGGGCAGCAGCCACAAAAAAGCCCCGCTTAACGGGGCTTTCAAAGCAATGCAACGAGGCTTACTTGGTTTTCGGCCGCTTGCTCGATGCATGGCCTGCCTCATCCACAAACACTTCGGCTACGGCGATCGCCATGCTTTCGGTCTCGAATACGCCGGCAACGCTGTCACCGTGAAAATTGATCAAGTGCCAGCCGTCTGCTCGCTTCGTGATCAGGTAGCCGTTTACACCTTTTGGTTCTGACATCTGTTGGCAATCTCGTGGTCTTGGTTCAAGGCGCCCATGATAGCGCCAAATGCCGGGGCAGGGCGCAAGTTGTTGCGGGTCAGTGCCAGGGGCGCAAAAGCGTGCTAAAACCAATGCAGCCCTTTCAAACAAGGGGTCGACGCGGGTTCTGACTGACCGTTGGTGACACCCTTTGCAGGATCAGCGGAACTTACGCCGACATTTTTTCTCTATGATGACATCGCAACGCCAGCAGGACCCATTGTAAGGTGACTGCGGCCTGATTAGACTGCGCCGAATTCCGTACGTACAGCCCTTTGTAAGGACTCATATGATCAAGAAATGCTTGTTCCCAGCAGCCGGTTACGGCACTCGCTTCTTGCCAGCGACCAAAGCCATGCCCAAAGAAATGCTGCCAGTGGTGAACAAGCCACTGATTCAGTACGGTGTGGAAGAGGCACTGGATGCCGGTTTGAACGAGATCTCCATCGTCACGGGTCGTGGTAAGCGCGCGCTGGAAGACCACTTCGACATCAGCTATGAGCTGGAAAACCAAATCAAGGGCACCGACAAGGAAAAATACCTGGTCGGTATCCGTAAGTTGCTCGACGAGTGCTCGTTCTCCTATACCCGTCAGACTCAGATGAAAGGCCTCGGCCACGCCATCCTTACCGGCCGCCCGCTGATCGGTGACGAACCCTTCGCCGTGGTCCTGGCGGATGACTTGTGCGTCAACCTGGAAGGCGACGGTGTGCTGACCCAGATGGTCAAGCTCTACCAGAAATACCGTTGCACCATCGTTGCGGTGATGGAAGTCAACCCAACCGAAACCAATAAGTACGGTGTTATCGCCGGCGACGATATTGGCGATGGCCTGATCCGCGTACGCGACATGGTCGAGAAACCAGCACCGGAAGACGCGCCATCGAACCTGGCGATCATCGGTCGTTACATCCTCACGCCGGACATCTTCAAGCTGATCGAAGAAACCGAGCCAGGCAAGGGCGGCGAGATCCAGATCACCGACGCTCTGCTCAAGCAAGCTAAAGACGGTTGCGTGATTGCCTACAAGTTCAAGGGCCAGCGTTTCGACTGCGGCGGCGCCGAGGGCTACATCGAAGCGACCAACTTCTGCTACGAGCATTTCTACAAGACGGGCAAGGCTTACTGATTCACGCTTGCCGGTAAGTTTTAAGCGAAAGCCACCTTCGGGTGGCTTTTTCGTTTTTCAGCCCCATGTAAGTCGGTATGCTGGTGTCCTGCCGAGGAGAGTGAAATGGCCTACGATTTTGACCTGTATGTAATTGGCGCCGGTTCCGGCGGTGTTCGCGCGGCGCGTTTTGCCGCTGGCTTTGGCGCCAAAGTGGCCGTGGCGGAGAGCCGCTACCTGGGTGGCACCTGTGTGAACGTCGGCTGCGTGCCAAAGAAGCTATTGGTGTACGGCGCGCATTTTGCCGAAGATTTTGAGCAGGCCAGCGGCTTTGGCTGGTCGCTGGGCGAGGCGAACTTTGATTGGGCGACCCTGATCGCCAACAAGGACCGCGAGATCAACCGCCTCAACGGTATCTATCGCAACCTGTTGGTCAACAGCGGCGTGACCCTGCATGAAGGGCATGCACGCCTGGTCGATGCCCATCAGGTGGAGATCAACGGTGAGCGCTTCACGGCCAAGCACATCCTGATCGCCACCGGCGGCTGGCCGCAGATCCCTGAGATTCCAGGGCGCGAGCACGCCATTGGCTCCAATGAGGCGTTCTTCCTTAAAGAGCTGCCCAAGCGCGTACTGGTGGTGGGTGGTGGTTATATCGCCGTTGAGTTTGCCGGCATTTTCCACGGCTTGGGCGCACACACTTCATTGCTGTATCGCGGCGACCTGTTCTTGCGCGGCTTTGACGGTTCGGTGCGCAAACACCTGCAAGAAGAGCTGACCAAGCGCGGCCTGGACTTGCAGTTCAATGCCGACATCGAGCGCATCGACAAGCAGGCCGACGGCAGCCTCAAGGCGACTTTGAAGGATGGCCGCGTGCTGGAAGCCGATTGCGTGTTCTACGCCACTGGCCGCCGTCCAATGCTGGATAACTTGGGCCTGGAAAATACTGGGGTCAAACTGGACGAGCGCGGTTTCGTCGCGGTGGATGATCTCTATCAGACCGCCGAGCCGTCGATCCTGGCGATTGGCGATGTGATTGGTCGTGTGCAGCTGACGCCGGTGGCCCTGGCTGAAGGCATGGCCGTGGCGCGGCGGTTGTTCAAGCCCGAGCAGTACCGCGCGGTGGATTACGCCAACATCGCGACGGCCGTGTTCAGCCTGCCGAATATCGGCACAGTCGGCCTGACAGAAGAGGATGCACGCAAAAAAGGCCACAACGTGCAGATCTTTGAAAGCCGGTTCCGGCCGATGAAGCTGACGCTGACCGAGTGCCAGGAAAAGACCTTGATGAAGCTGGTGGTCGACGCCGACACCGACAAAGTGCTGGGTTGCCACATGGTCGGCCCGGATGCGGGTGAAATCGTGCAAGGGCTGGCGATCGCGCTCAAGGCGGGCGCGACCAAGCAGCATTTCGATGAAACCATCGGCGTGCATCCTACGGCGGCGGAAGAATTCGTCACCATGCGCACGCCTGTGGCGGACTGATCAGGTTGGTTCTGCTGCCTCTGGCGCCGTTGCAACGACGGTCGCCAGGCGCAGGGCTTCGATGCTTGCCTGGGCCTTGATCAGGTCCAGCTCAAGCGCCTTGTTGTGCTGCTGGTGTTCAAGCAGGGCCGCTTGGCGCGATTGGCTGTCCAGCACGGCAACACGTAGGCGTTCCTGGAGCAGGGTGCGTTCGCTGTCGATCTGGCTGAGCTGCTCCGTAAGTTTCAGCTGTAGCGCCTGGTCCTGGCGTGCTTGCTCCTGCAGCGCATTCAATTCCTTGGCGGTCACTCGCTGCTCACTCAGCAGGCGCTCGTTATCGCGATGAAGTTGGGTGATTTCGTCCTGGCGCACCAGTGCGCTTTGCTGTGCCTGACGCAATTCAGCCTGTACCTGTTGCAACTGGCCCTCATGGCGACGCTGTTCCTGCTCACGCTGCTCCTTGATGGCAGTGCGGTAATGCTCAAGCGCATCGCGGGCGTGCAGGTGTTTTTCTTCCAGTGAGCGAATCTGGTCGTCCTTGTCATTGAGCCTCAGCTCGTAGTCGCTGCACGCCTGGCTCAGCCCGGCGTTACGGGTTTGCTCGGTCTGCAGGCTGGTGCTGGCGGTTTGCAGTGCCGCGCTTTCTTCGGCCAGGGCCGCGGCCTGGATATCAAATTGCTGTTTGAGCTGGGTGTGCGCCTTTTCCAGGGTTTCTACCTGGGCGAGCAGGGCGGCTTTGTGTTGCTCGAATTGCGCCAGGGCCAAGTCGATCGGCTCTTGGGCCTTCTCTTTCAGGCGTTGGGACAGGCGTGCGACCAGCTCACCAAGCTCATCGTCAATCGGCGCTTGGGTGATGGTCTGGCGCGTCTCGCTTTCGTCCAGTTCTTTCAAATAGCGATGAATGGTGGTTTTCGAGCCGGTATTACCCATTTCGATACGCACCGCATCAATGCTGGGGTTTTCGCCACGGGCGAGGATCGCCAGGCGTGCCGTTTGCACTACTGCTTTGTTTATGCCGCCGCGAGCCATGGGGTCTCCGTCGATTTAGTACTGTGGTACATGGTATGTATATACATACTATAACATGATTAAAAACTCGTTGAAATTCATGATTTAACGGATGGGATATTGGCGTATTATCCCGTGTTATTAGCATTTTCATCAGCCATCCACCCGTCAGTAGTACGAAAAGACGCCTATGAGCGACCTGGACCGATATCTCAACGCCGCCACCCGCGACAACACGCGCCGCAGCTACCGCGCGGCCATCGAGCATTTCGAAGTCAGTTGGGGAGGGTTCCTGCCGGCCACCAGTGACAGCGTGGCGCGCTACCTGGTGGCGCATGCCGGGGTGTTGGCAGTCAACACCTTAAAACTGCGGCTCTCGGCCTTGGCGCAATGGCATACCAGCCAAGGGTTTGCCGACCCGACGAAAGCGCCGGTGGTACGCAAGGTGCTCAAGGGCATCCGCGCGGTGCACCCGGTGCGGGAACGCCAGGCCGAGCCTTTGCAGCTCACGCAGTTGGAACAGGTGATCGCAGCCTTGGACATTGAAGCCAAACAGGCCAGCGAGCACTACGACCAGCCGCGCTTGCTGCGGGCCAAGCGCGACGCTGCGTTGATTCTGTTGGGCTTCTGGCGAGGCTTTCGCAGTGATGAGCTGTGCCGATTAAGCATCGAGCATGTGCAAGCCGTGCCCGGCGCAGGCATCAGCCTGTACTTGCCGCGCAGCAAAAGTGATCGAGACAACCTCGGCAAGACCTACCAGACCCCGGCGCTGCTGCGGCTGTGCCCGGTGCAGGCTTATAGCGAGTGGATCAGCGCCTCGGCTTTGGTGCGCGGCCCGGTGTTTCGCGGCATTGACCGCTGGGGCAACCTGGGTGAGGAGGGCTTGCATCCCAACAGTGTGATCCCGTTATTGCGCCAGGCCCTTGAGCGCGCAGGCATCCCCGCCGATCAATACACCAGCCACTCCCTGCGTCGGGGCTTTGCCACTTGGGCGCACCGCAGCGGCTGGGACTTGAAGTCGCTGATGAGTTACGTCGGCTGGAACGACATGAAATCCGCAATGCGCTATGTTGAAGCGACACCGTTTTTGGGCATGACCCTGGCGACCCAACCGCTGATTTGAGATTTCTTCTATTAATAGCGTCACCTGATAGAGAAAGCCAATCGTCAGCATCAGGTTTGCCAATGAGCCATCGACCGAAAGAGCCGGTAGGATTCATCTCATCAACTTCTTAACCCCTGACGGAGAGTCAACGATGCCTATCATCAACAGCCAAGTAAAACCGTTTAAAGCCACCGCTTTCAAAAACGGCAGCTTCGTCGATGTGTCCGACGCTGACCTGAAAGGCAAGTGGTCGGTTGTATTCTTCTACCCAGCCGACTTCACCTTCGTTTGCCCAACCGAACTGGAAGACCTGGCTGACAACTACGCCGAATTCCAGAAACTGGGCGTTGAAATCTACAGTGTTTCCACCGACACCCACTTTGCCCACGCTGCCTGGCACAACACTTCGCCAGCCATCGGCAAAATCCAATACACCATGATCGGCGACCCAACCCTGACCATCTCCCGCAACTTCGACGTACTGATCGAAGAAGCTGGCTTGGCAGACCGCGGCACCTTCGTGATCAACCCAGAAGGTCAGATCAAGATCGTTGAACTGAACGACGGTGGTGTAGGCCGTGACGCTTCGGAGCTGCTGCGCAAGATCAAGGCCGCACAGTATGTCGCTGCCCACCCAGGTGAAGTCTGCCCAGCCAAGTGGAAAGAAGGCGAGGCCACTCTGGCGCCGTCTCTGGACCTGGTAGGCAAGATCTAAGTCTGTGAACGCGTATCAAGGGCGGGTATCCGCACTTAAGTAAGCTGCATCCGCCCTCAAAACGCCCGGGCGAGATTCGCTCGGGCGTTTTTTTGTCTGCAATAAACCGAATGAACAGGAAATCGCCCGTATGTTGGATGCCAATCTTAAAGCTCAGTTGAAGTCATACCTGGAACGGGTCACCCAGCCGATCGAGATCGTCGCTTCCCTCGACGACGGTGCGAAATCCCAGGAAATGCTCGCTCTCTTGCAGGACGTAACCAGCCTCTCAGCGCTGATTACCCTGAACACTGATGGCAATGATGCGCGCAAGCCATCGTTCTCCATCAACCGCCCGGGTGCCGAGATCAACCTACGTTTCGCCGGCATCCCTATGGGCCATGAATTCACTTCGCTGGTGCTGGCCCTGCTGCAAGTCGGTGGCCACCCGTCGAAAGCCAGTGTCGAGGTAATTGAACAAATCCGGGCCCTCAAAGGCGAGTTCAGCTTCGAGACTTACTTCTCGCTGTCGTGCCAGAACTGCCCGGATGTGGTCCAGGCGCTGAACCTGATGGCTGTACTGAACCCCAACATTCGCCACGTTGCGATTGATGGCGCGCTGTTCCAGGCCGAAGTCGATGAGCGCCAGATCATGGCGGTCCCGAGCGTGTACTTGAACGGGGTCAACTTTGGCCAGGGCCGCATGGGCCTCGAAGAGATCCTCGCCAAGCTCGACACCAGCGGTATCGAGAAAGCCGCGGAGAAAATCAGCGCCAAAGAGGCCTTCGACGTCCTGGTGGTTGGCGGTGGCCCGGCCGGGTCCTCGGCCGCCATCTACGCGGCACGTAAAGGTATTCGTACCGGTGTGGCGGCTGAACGCTTTGGTGGCCAGGTGCTGGACACCATGTCCATCGAGAATTTTATCTCGGTACAAGAAACCGAAGGACCGAAACTGGCCAGCGCACTGGAAGCCCATGTGCGTCAGTACGATGTGGACATCATGAACCTGCAACGCGCCAGCCGCCTGGTACCGGCGAAAAATGCCGGTGAGCTGCACGAAATTCGCTTTGAAAGCGGTGCGACCCTCAAGTCCAAGACGGTGATCCTGGCCACAGGCGCCCGCTGGAGAGAGATGGGTGTGCCTGGTGAGCAGGAATACAAAGCCCGCGGCGTATGCTTCTGCCCGCATTGCGATGGCCCGTTGTTCAAGGGCAAGCGTGTGGCGGTGATCGGCGGCGGAAACTCCGGCGTGGAAGCGGCCATTGACCTGGCCGGCATCGTCAGCCATGTCACCTTGCTTGAGTTCGACAGCAAGCTGCGCGCCGACGCCGTGTTGCAACGCAAGCTCTACAGCCTGCCGAACGTGGATGTGATTACCAGTGCATTGACCAGTGAAGTCAAAGGCGATGGCCAGAAAGTCACCGGCCTTGCCTATAAGGACCGCGACAGTGGTGAGTTCAAGATCATCGACCTGGAAGGCATTTTTGTGCAGATTGGCTTGCTGCCCAACACCGACTGGCTCAAAGGCACCGTAGAGCTGTCGCCGCGGGGCGAGATCATTGTTGATGCCCGTGGCGAGACTTCACTGCCTGGCGTGTTCGCCGCCGGTGACGTAACCACCGTGCCGTACAAGCAGATCGTGATTGCAGTAGGCGAGGGCGCCAAGGCTTCGTTGAGCGCGTTCGATCACCTGATCCGCACCTCCGCTCCGGCGTAAATCCTGGGCTGCAAATGAAAAACCCCATGAGCGATCATGGGGTTTTTCTCGTTCCCACGCTCCGCGTGGGAATGCATCCGGTGACGCTGCGCGTCACGCAGTGCTTATTACATCGGCGCCGGCTGGATGATCTCAACCCAATAAGCATCCGGGTCCTTGATGAACGCGAGGCTCTTCATGCGGCCATCCGTCAGGCGCTTCTGGAAGTCGCAACCCAGGGCTTCGAAACGTTCGCACGCCGCCACAATGTCCGGCACCGAGATGCAGATATGGCCAAAGCCGCGCGGGTCAGTGTTACCGTTGTGGTAGGCAAAGTCGGCATCGTTTTCGGTGCCGTGGTTGTGGGTCAGTTCGAGGATGCCAGGAATCGATTTCATCCATTGGGTACGCTCGGCGGCGTCGGCCGGGATCTGGGCCTTGTCCACCAGGGCCAGGAAGTACAGGCTGAATTCGGCTTCCGGGAAGTCACGTTTCTCGACCAGGGAAAAACCCAGGATGCGCGTATAGAAGTCCAGCGACTTGGTGATGTCCTTGACCCGCAACATGGTGTGGTTGAACACGAAGTTCGCCGTAGCGTTGTCGGGTTGGGCAGTGACGCCCGGGAAGGTGTTCAATTCGTGCAGGCTCATGGGCCCTCCAGAAAAAATGTGAGATGAGCGGTCCATTGGCTTGCGGCCTGCCTCCATGCAGGCGGGCCATGATACGCAAGGCGCACCGGCTGCGCCAAAAGAAAAAGCGCGCCCAACCCTTGCGGTCAGCGCGTGCAGGGCCGCACACTTTGCGGCTGGAACCTTGGGTGTTTTTTGCAATGATCGAGTTTCGTAGGCCGCTGTTGAGTGCTGTGTGCGTGTTGTTGGGCAGCCCGTTTGTGCTGGCCGCCGAGCCGGAGGTCCATTGGCCCAGCGGTTGGCAGGTCGAAGAAGTCGTGCCTGACGGCGAGCCACCTGCCAAACCCCAAGCAGTGTCCCGGCAACGAGCGATCAAGAATGATGAAAATGGCGCCACGTTGATGGTCATGGAGTTGACCGGGACGCCGATTGAAACCGGCCATAAAGTTAATCTTCCCGGGGTGTTGCTGGAGATGCGCAAGTCGATCCAGAAAGACTTTGCCCGTGGCGGTTATCAAAGCGTGTGTAGCAAAATGCACCCCACGACATTGAGTCGGCTTGACGCGTTGGAAACTACCTGCGTGATTACCGAAAACGGTCGACACGTATTGTCGCAAACATTAGTCGGTGCGCTGGATGTCGACAAAGCCTATGTTTTTTCATACGCCGGCCAGGCGCAAGCGTACGAGGCGAGCAAGGAGGAAGTCAGTTTGGTGCGTAACAGTCTGAAACTTTGACCCGCACAAGCTGAGCGAATTTGAACAACATGAACGCTGAGTTAAGTTCGATTCCGAACCGTTAGAGCAAAAAAAGCCCCGCGTATGCGGGGCTATTTTTTAGTACATGTTTCAGCCGCGAAGCCAGGAGTCTACAGTGGCAGCGCCGTACTCTTCTTTCCAGGCTTTAAGGCCGCGGTGGTTGCCACCTTTGGTCTCGATCAGCTCGCCGGTGTGCGGGTTGTGGTAAACCTTGACCACCCGTGCGCGGCGCTGTTTTGGGGCGGCGGCGGCCGGTGCGCCGCCTTTACGTGGCGCTGGGTCGAGGATAGCGATCACGTCGCGCAGGCTTTTGTCGTATTTGCCCATCAGCGTCTTGAGCTTTTCTTCGAATTCGATTTCTTTCTTCAAGCCAGCGTCATTCTTCAAGGATTCCAGCTGTGCAAGCTGTTCTTGAAGGGCTTTTTCTGCTGCGCGAAATTCGGCGAGTCTGGACAAAATCTGTACTCCAATAATGTAGTTGCTGATATCAACTGCAGACAAAGCTATAAGCCAAGAACGTTAAACCACGTCAACGAAAAAGACCCTTCTGCGAGTTCTGCACAGGCAGAAAAAATTGTAGTAGTTAATTCATCCCGAGTAAATCATGTCTTCTAAAGAAAGACCAATCTTTCATCGTAGGTCGCGCAAGGCTATTCAACGATCCCCAACGATTTAATGAATTCATCGCAGGGCAATGGTCGGCCAAACAGGTAACCCTGTAGGAACTCCACGCCTTGAGCAACGAGGTATTCACACTGTTGGGCTGTTTCTACGCCTTCGGCAACAATGCCTAGATCCAGCTTGACCGACAACTCTATGATGCTGTCGAGAATATGCCGCGACAGCGCATCCGCACCGATCATGGCGACAAAGCTTTGATCGATCTTCAAGTAGTCGACATTGAAATTGCGCAAATAGCCCAAGCTGGAGTGGCCGGTGCCGAAGTCATCGATGGCGATCATGACGCCCAGTTGATGCAGGGCCTCGAACAGGCGGCGGGTGGTCTCGGTGGGTTCGATCAACTCCCGCTCGGTCAGCTCCAGCACCAGGGTGACCTGGCCGGGTGGGAAGGCGGCCAGGAATTCCTGGCAGTCCTGCACCAGCGCCATGTCCTGGCAATGGCATGCAGTGATGTTCACGCCGATATGAAAGCCGGGGCTGAAGCGTGCCGCATGGGGCGCCAGTTGCGCGGCGGTCTGGCGCAGCAGGGCCCGGGTCATCGGCACGATCAGGCCAGAGTCTTCGGCCAGGGGAATAAACAGGTCCGGTCGCACCAGGCCTTCTTTGGGATGCCTCCAGCGCATCAGGACCTCACAGCCGGCCCATTGGCGTGTGTCACCCCGTACCACCGGTTGGAAATACGGGATGAACTCGTTGGCTCCCAAGGCGCGTTGTAACTCGTGGGTCGGCGCGGACGAGCGTTTTTGCAGCCAGTGAGCGAGCAGCCCCGCCAATATCCCAAAAAACACCACCAGGCTGAACAGCGCCGGATACCGCGCCTGCATGTAGCGCCAGACTTCACCCTCAGGCATCCCGGCCTCGACACTGTACCGATAGCGCTCGGAAGCCAGGCGTTGTGGTGCCACGGCAAATACCGGCAACGCGCCTTGATGCACCTTGCCGTCGGCACCCAGCCAGTTCGGGCCGACTTGCAATACCAAGTACGCGTAACGGCTGATCAAGCGCAGGGCGTTGGTGAGGTGGTAACCGTCAACCGAAGCAAACGCGCCTTGATCGCCTTCCACCAGGCGGTACACCAGCAGGGCGGTATCGGGTGTAACGGGGTTGCCTTTCATCAACCACAGGCGCCCATCCACATAGTCGTCCGGGTTGACGGGCGATTGGTAGCGACCGCCAAACAACGAGCTGCAATAGATGTTTTTCTGCCAGGACAGCGTCGTGGCCCGCACAAACGGCCGGCGCGTGACTTGTTCACGTAGCGCCAACTTGGCGCTGCTGTCACAAGGTTTACCCGCCAGCGGCAGCAAAGCCTGGGCAGCGATGGCGGTATTGTCGAGCATCAGGTCGAACTGGCGCACCGCTTCTTGAGCGGTTTGCGCCGTGCTTTGCTCAAGGGTGCGCTCGGCTTGCCAGTACAGAATCACAACCCCCAACAAGATGGGCAACACGCCGCTGGTTGCACTGATGAAATAGCGTGCGGCTCGGCTTCGTGGGCCTTTGACAGTCAGGGGCATAGGGGCAGTCAGTCGCGAGAAAAAGAGTGAGATAAGCCGATGATAGATGGCATTACGCAGGCCTGCTCACTTGTTTCAAGCGGGTTGACCTAGCCGTTCGGTCAGTTTTGGCGGGGGTCCGGCACCGCCCCCGCCCGAACCCGCAAAGTTCGTTGAAGTACAGATTGTGGAGGGTGTCGCCAACGCTGCGCATAGGCAGGTAACTAAGTGGGCGAGGGGTACAGCCCTTGCGCCAGCTCGATGAATGCCAGGGTAGCCGGGGAAGACTGTCGTCGATCCAGCACCGCCAGTCCGATCCGGCGCGGGACCCGCGGCGCCAATGGCAACGCCACATAGCGCCAGTCGCTATGTTCCGGCAAGGAAGCCTGCGCAACCACGCTCAAACCATCGCCCCGACTGACCGCCTCCAGCGTACTGAGCAACTGCGCACAGCGGTACCGTACTTTGGGCTGCAATCGGGCTTGACTGAACAAGCGCATCACCAGCTCCGACGAACCGGCTTCAGTCAGGATAAAGGGTTCATCGCAGAGGGCTTGCAGGGTCACGGCCTCACTGGCGGCCAACCGGTGCCCGACCGGTAGCAGCGCCACCAGTTGATCTTCCAGCAACGCGACCGTATCGAAGCGTTCCTGTTCCAGCACCACAAAACCGATATCCACCCGGCGTTCATCCAGCCACTGAATGACCTGGCGATCAGGCCCTTCATCCACATGCACTTCAATACCCGGATAAACCTGGCGAAAGCGGCTGAGGATAGGCGGTAACAACCGAACCGACGCCGTCGGCCCGAACGAGCCGATACGCAGCGTGCCACGCTTCATGCCGCGTGCATCCGCCGCTTCCTGCTGCAAGGTGTTGGCCAGCCCCAGCATGGCCCGGGCGCGTCCCAGCAATTGTGCGCCGATCTCGCTCAGTTCCACCGCCGTCTGATGGCGCCGAAACAACTCCACCCCCAGTTCCTGCTCCAAGGCCTTGATCGCGTGGGACACCGCCGACTGGCTGATACCCAGGCGATGCGCCGCACTGGTAAAACCTTGCAGTTCGGCCACCAGAGAAAAGATTTCCAGCTGGGTCAGGGTCATGAGTAAAGGCTCATTTTACGATGAGGAATAATTAGCCAAAGAATACGCCCATTCCTTCCCCACCTGAGCACCGCCTTATGCGTCAATTCGCCGATGGCCGCACTTATCTGAAGCTTGCCGCTGTCACCATGATCTGGGGCGGCACCTTTGTCGCAGGGCGCTACCTGGCCGATCAGGTCCACCCGCTGCTGGCCGCCACTCTGCGTTTCATGTTGGCCAGCGCTGCATTGCTGCTGTTCATGGCCGTTTCGCGCACGGCCCTGGTACGCCCCAGCACGCGCCAATGGGGCCAATTGGCGGTGTTGGGGTTCTTCGGGATTTTCTTTTACAACCTGTGCTTCTTTTATGGGCTGCAGTACACCAATGCGTCACGCGCCTCGTTGATTGTCGCGTTGAACCCGGCGGTGATCGGCCTGGCGTCCTGGTGGTTGTTCAAGGAGCGCCTGGGCCGCATCAAATGTATCGGTATCGCGTTGTGCCTGGCAGGCGCGGCGACCGTCATCATCAGTCGCAACCCCCAGGCATTGCAGGGCGCGACCATGTCCTGGGCCGGTGACCTGCTGATCCTCGGCTGCGTAGCCGGGTGGGGCGTATACACGCTGTTCTCCCGTGGGCTCAATCAGAGCCTGGGTCCGTTGCAGACCGTGACCTGGTCGGTGCTGCTGGGCACGCTGATGCTAAGCGTTACGGCGCTGGTTTCACCCAGAGTCACCATGGCAGGGCTGCACGCTATTGATCTGCCGCAACTGCTCAGCCTGATGTACCTGGGCGTGATGGGTTCGGCGCTGGCGTATATCGGCTATTACGATGGCATTCGTCGCATAGGCGCCACACGCTCCGGGGTATTCATCGCGCTCAACCCATTGACGGCGGTTATTTGCGGCGCGGTGCTGCTGGACGAACCGCTGACGATGGCGATGTGGGTGGGGGGCGCGGTCATCCTGCTGGGCATCTACCTGTGTAACAAACCCCTTGCGCAGGGCAGGGTAATGGGGATTTGATAAGACTACGGACAAACCCGGTTACGCTGTGTAGAATCAGTTTACGCATACAAGAATATGGACTTGCGCTCACGCAAGCCTCGGCCGTCAGAGACTGATGACACCATGAAGCTACTTGGCTCCCCCCTCATCTTTGGTGACTTCCTCGCCCGCAGCGTGCGAGGCCTTTCTTGTGCGCCACCCTCCAGCCTCATCCTTGCTCGCAACTAAACCATTGCTACCTACAAGAATGATGAGGCACCGAACATGACCGACCAACATGCAAACCCAATGGGCCTGATGGGCTTTGAATTCATCGAATTCGCCTCGCCGACCCCGGGCACCCTGGAGCCGATCTTCGAGATCATGGGCTTCACCAAAGTGGCCACCCACCGTTCCAAGAACGTGCACCTGTATCGCCAGGGCGAGATCAACCTGATCCTCAACAACGAACCCGATAGCCTGGCCTCGTATTTCGCGGCCGAGCACGGCCCATCGGTGTGCGGCATGGCGTTTCGCGTCAAGGACTCGCAGCAGGCTTATAAACGCGCCCTGGAACTGGGCGCCCAGCCGATCCATATCGACACCGGCCCGATGGAATTGAACCTGCCGGCGATCAAAGGCATTGGCGGTTCGCCGTTGTACCTGATCGACCGTTTCGGCGAAGGCAACTCGATCTACGACATCGACTTCGTCTACCTTGAAGGCGTTGACCGCCATCCGGTAGGCGCTGGCCTGAAGGTCATCGACCACCTGACCCACAACGTCTATCGCGGGCGCATGATCTATTGGGCCAACTTCTACGAGAAGCTGTTCAACTTCCGTGAAGCGCGTTACTTCGATATCAAGGGCGAGTACACCGGCCTGACCTCCAAGGCCATGAGCGCGCCGGACGGCCAGATCCGGATCCCGTTGAACGAAGAGTCGTCCAAGGGCGCCGGGCAGATCGAAGAGTTCCTGATGCAGTTCAACGGCGAGGGGATCCAGCACGTAGCGTTCCTCACCGACGACCTGATCAAGACCTGGGACGCACTGAAGAAGATCGGCATGCGCTTCATGACCGCGCCGCCAGACACTTACTACGAAATGCTCGAAGGCCGCCTGCCGAACCACGGCGAGCCAGTGGACCAGTTGCAATCGCGCGGCATCCTGTTGGACGGCTCGTCGGTTGCCGGTGACAAGCGCCTGCTGCTGCAGATTTTCTCGGAAACCCTGATGGGCCCGGTGTTCTTCGAATTCATCCAGCGTAAAGGCGACGATGGGTTTGGCGAGGGCAACTTCAAGGCGCTGTTCGAGTCGATCGAGCGCGACCAGGTGCGTCGTGGTGTACTGACCGCAGATTGATCGACAGGCTAAAGCAAAAAAGCCCGGTTTTTTACCGGGCTTTTTTGTGCCTGATGCATCGTATTGCAAATGACCTGCGGTTTATTGGGAACAGATGTTTCTTGAGATATCACTCAGAGGGTAGGGCGCAGACAATTCCTGCGTGTCCACTATCAAGAGGCCCTTTTATGAATGTGAATTCTCCTACCCTTCAACGCCCGATCAGCCCGGCTATATCAACGGAGCAGGCAGGGCCTGTGCGCAATGTTCGTTCAGCCGCTAATGCAGACCCAGTCGATCAGGCGCGTAAAAAGTTTCTCGATGACGGTGAAACCGAGTATTTGGGCAACACACTCAGCGCCGAGGGATATCAGCTGACGAAAGCAGTGGTGTCACCCAATAAACCGGGAGCGCCCGGGGTGCAGGTCTCGACATTTGCCGTTGATGGCGTTCAGTCCAACGACATGATGGTGATCAAGCGGGTGCCGCCTACAGAGGATGGGCCCAACTTAGTCCTGTATATGCCGGAAGACGACGTGACCTCGTTTCACGAGTTCCAGAATGCAGAGCAGATGACGGCCTGGCTCAAAGAAGTGGCCAATGACCCGACTGAGCGCAAGCGATTTACGAAGCATTTTGCCAATGATCAAGCGCCCAAGCAGGAGGCGCGGGTCAACCAGAAATTTGGCATGTTCGCTGATGGCGATATCAATGCAGTGGTGGGGAGTTTTGGTTATGAGAAGGGGGATATCTTCGAGCGTTTAAACAAGGACGCTTCGATCCCACCCGCTCCGGTCGACGGGCTGGTGCGAACGCAGCTTTATAAACTGGAACCCGATGGCAAGGCGTTTTATGTCGGATATCGGCCAGATGGAGAAGCCATCGTCTATAGCTACGACGCTTATGGAAACTTGCACGGCGGCGGCCAAAAAAAGGACGCCAAGGAGCGCAGATTTTATTTCGTTCAAAATGGGTTGAATGAAAACAAACCGCTTGAACCCATGACGTTCAATGAGTTCCGCAAAAAAATAGCCAGTGTTTCCTTGGACAATGTGGGTGCCAATAATCTAAACGGTCTTTACGACGAATTCCTGAAGCAACTCAGAAGTCCTGGGCATGGCCTCGCCACCGCGTTGAAAGCGCTGGGTGTTCCTGAAGACATAGCCCACTCCATCGAAACCATCGTGAAAGACCCCGTCAAAGGAACGTTGCTTGAATTGAACCGCGACAATCGTATCGGCAAGCTGTTTGGTGTCGATCAGCAAGAGATGGATGCCAAGCTGGAAAGCGCAGGCAACCAAGCTCAAAACAACATCCCCTATTACGGTAAGTGGCGAGAGAGGTTGGAAAATACCGCCAACGTCATTGAACAAGTTGCCGGCACACCTGAAGTGCCGACAACCGAAGTCAGGACCTGACTCAATCGACAGAGGGGTACGGACGCCCCCACTACCGACATCCACGCTCAGCCTCCCATCAAGCCCGGCGCTGACGCACCAAATGCTTGAACCCCTCATACACCAGCACCATCACCGCCAGCCAGATCGGAATATAGGTCAGCCACTGTCCGCCCTCGATCCCTTCGCCCAACAGCAGCGCCACTCCCAGCAGCAATACCGGCTCCACATAGCTCAGCAGCCCGAACAGGCTGAACGCCAACAAGCGACTGGCAATGATGTAACTCACCAGCGCCGAGGCACTGATAAGGCCCAGCATAGGAATCAATGCATAGAGCTTTGGTTGCCCATCCAGTACGGCAAAGCCTTGTTCGCCGCTTTGTACAAACCACCAAGCCACCGGCAGCATCAACGCCATATCCAGCCACAGCCCTCCCAGATGATCAGTGGTCAGGTATTTACGCACCACGAAGTACACCGGGTAGCCGATGATCACCACCAGTGTTGCCCAGGAAAAACCACCGGCCTGATACAGCTCGTTCAACACGCCCAGCGCGGCGAACACCACGGCAATCTGTTGCAGCCGTGACAGGCGCTCGCCGTAGACCAGGCGCCCGGTGAGCACCATGGTCAACGGCAGCAGGAAATACCCCACGGACACGTCCAGGCTGCGCCCATTGAGCGGCGCCCACATGAACAACCACAGCTGCACGCCGAGCAAGGCCGACGACACCAGTACACCGCCGACCAGCCGTGGCTTGGCCGCCAGCATGCGCAGCAGTTCCCAGACCCTGCGCCACTCGCCGCTGACGAGCATGAACATCGTCATGCAGGGCACGGTGAGCAACATGCGCCAGCCGAAAATCTCCAGGCCACTCAGGGGTGTAAGCAGTGATGTGAAGTAATACATCACGGCAAACAGCACCGAGGCCAAGACCGATAACACAACACCTTTAGACACGCTGTCCTCGCGAAAGCCAATTATTGCGCGGGTAGTCTACAGGCGTGCCAATCGACCGGATACAAAATGCCCGACATCGTTGAACCCCGGCGAGGACGAATGCCCTGGCGTAACCAACGAATCAATGAACGCCTCGTCCTCAGCGCTGATCTTCACCGCCAGCGCTCCGGTGTAGGCGTCCCACTGCGCCTCGGTTCGCGGGCCGACAATCGCCGAGCTCACCGCCGCATTGTTCAGCACCCAGGCGATTGCGAACTCGACGATCCCCACGCCACGCCCTTGAGTGTATTGCTGGATCTGCTGGGCAATGCGCAGTGATTCAACCCGCCACTCGGTTTCCAGGATGCGCTTGTCCTGGCGCGCGGCACGGCTGCCGGGCTCGGGCGTGACGTCCGGTGCGTACTTGCCGCTGAGGACCCCTCGGGCCAGCGGACTGTAAGGCACCACACCCAGGCCGTAGGCCGCTGCAGCGGTGATCTGCTCGACCTCGGCCTGACGGTTGACGATGTTGTACAGCGGCTGGCTGATGATGGGTTTATCCACGCCCAGGCGCTCAGCCAAGCGGATCACTTCAGCGATACGCCACCCCCGGTAATTGGACAGGCCCCAATAACGGATCTTGCCCTGGCGGATCAGGTCACCGATGGCGGAAACGGTCACCTCCAACGGCGTGTCGTGGTCTTCGCGGTGCAGGTAGTAGATGTCCAGGTAGTCCGTGTCCAGGCGTGCCAGGCTGGCGTCCAGCGCGTTGAACATACGCTTGCGGCTCAAACCGCTGCGGTTGGGCACGCCATCGGCAGGACCGAAGCCGACCTTGGAGGCCACCACCCAATCCTGGCGGTTGCGTGCAATCGCCTCGCCGACGATCTCCTCGGAGCGCCCGCCGGTATACACGTCAGCTGTATCGATGAAGTTGACGCCCTGGTCCCAGGCCTTGTCGATGATGCGCAGCGAATCTTCGGTGCTGGTCTGTTCGCCAAACATCATGGTGCCGAGGGTCAGAGCGCTGACCTTTAACCCGGACTGGCCCAATGTGCGATAAATCATGCAAAGCTCCCATGGCAGGTAAACGTGAGTCATGCAATACCAGACCCGAGCGCTCTGGAACAAGCCCTGAGCGCATTTCTTCATGCGCGTAGCAAAGTCTCGCAGCGGGCCTGTAAAAAACGATGCAGCACTTTCACGCGTTCTGACACTTGCAGGCGGTGGGGGCACATCAGGTTGAACGGCGTGGGTTCGCCTTGCCAGTCGGGCAGCAGGGGCACCAGCCGCCCGGCCTGGATATCGCGGGCCACGTCCAGGTTAGCTTTATAGGCAATGCCATGCCCCGCCAACGCCCAGCGGCGGACAATCTCGCCATCGTCGCTGAGATAGTCACCGCTCACTTCAACCTCCTGGAGCAAGGCCGCCTGGCGGAAATACCAGGTGCTATTGGCCTGGCCCCGGCGCATATACCGCAGCGTACTGTGGTGCGCCAAGTCTTGGGGCATACGCGGGGTGCCATGACGCGCCAGGTAATCGGGGCTGGCGCAGGCAATGCGTTGGTGGCCTGGCACCACCGGCAGGGCCACCAGGCTTGAATCCCTGGGCACGCCAAAGCGCAAGGCGATGTCGACGGTGTCGCGAAACAAATCGGCATTGCTGTCGTTGAGCAACAGTTGCAGGCGGATAGTGGGGTGTTCCAGCTTGAACTCATCCAACCAGCCCAGCAGCACATTGCGGCCAAAGTCCGAGGGCGCGGACAATTGCAACAAACCACTGAGGCTTTGGCCTTGTTGCTTGATGGCGTGTTCGCCTTCGGACAGGGCTTCCAGCGCTACCCGCACGCTGTCCAGATAACGCCGGCCTTCTTCGGTCAGACGCATACTGCGGGTGGAGCGGGCAAGCAGGCGGATGCCGAGCCGGGTTTCAAGGCGCTTGAGGGCAATACTGGCCGCTGCTGGGGTAATGCCCAGGCCACGGGCGGCGGCCGTCAGGCTACCGGTGTCGGCGCTGCGCACGAAGACTTCAAGGTCGAGAATTGAACTCATTGATAAAAATCCTTTAAAGATCTTGTCGTTTTACCCGGATTTTTCATCGATTACCAAACTGGGAAGATGAACGCTCACTTTCTTACTCAGGTAGCTTTCTCATGACCTCTTCTCTGACCGGCAAAACCGTCATCGTTATTGGCGGCAGCAGCGGTATCGGTGCGGCAGTGGCCCAGGCAGCCTTGGCGCGAGGCGCGCACGTGATCGTGGCCGGGCGCCGCTTGGCCTCAAGTTTCGACAATGGGCTGCGCAACGAACCGGTGGACGTCACCGACAGCGCCTCGTTGCAGCGGCTGTTCGAAACCGTAGGGCGCTTTGACCATCTGGTCTACACCTCGGGGCCTTCGGTGCGGGCCAAGCCGTTGAGTGAAACAGATCTGGATGAAGCCCAGGACAACTTCGATGTGAAGCTCTGGGGCGCGCTACGCGCCATTCAACACGCGCTGCCCTTTCTGCATGAACAGGGCAGCATCAGTCTGACCTCCGGCCAACTGGGGCGTAAACTGGCGGCTGGGCAGTTCATCAAGACCGGCATTAACGCTGCGACCGAGGCATTGGGCAAACAATTGGCCAAGGAACTGGCGCCGCGTCGGGTCAATGTGATCAGCCCAGGGGTAATTGATACACCGGCTTATGCAGGGCTTGGAGAAGAGCAACGCTTGGCGATGCTTGCCAAGGCGGGAGGGGGCTTGCCG
>NZ_NKRF01000012.1:0-93173 GCF_003408955.1 Pseudomonas sp. GL93 | reverse complement strand
GGAATGTGTATAAGAGACGTGTATCAGTAGCAGATGTTCTGACTGAACCACCGCATTCGCGAGCAAGCCCGCTCCCACACTTGATCTGCTGTGGGTTCCCAAACCCACAAACCCCTTCCTATAATCCCTGCGGCTTACCCAAGCCCCGCCCGACCGCGTGCTACCCGCACTCAGCGTGTCCTGGCACCGCCTTACCATGTCCGAACGGTGTTTGCTCCCATCCCGAGCCGCCCCACGCACAGCCCTGATCCATGGGTGTTCGACCAATAATAATCCGCGTCCAAACGCGCAATAACCGTCAGGGATAACGTCATGAGCACCACCTACCAAGAGGCCTCGAGCCCCGCCCCAGCCAACTCGACCGCCCGAGTCGCCACGGCGAGCATCGTCGGCACCGCCATTGAGTTCTACGATTTCTACATCTACGCCACGGCTGCCGCCCTGGTGATCGGCCCGGTGTTCTTCCCCCAGACCTCCGGCACCGCGCAGATGCTGGCGTCGTTTCTGACCTTCGGCATCGCCTTTATCGCTCGCCCGCTGGGGTCGGCGTTGTTCGGCCACTTCGGCGACCGCATCGGCCGTAAATCAACCCTGGTGGCTTCACTGCTGCTGATGGGGGTGTGCACCACCTTGATCGGCTTGCTGCCGGGCTACGACAGCATCGGCGCCTGGGCCCCGATTCTCTTGTGTGTTTTGCGCTTCGGCCAAGGCCTCGGCCTGGGTGGAGAATGGGGCGGCGCGGCCTTGCTGGCGACCGAGAATGCCCCCAAGGGCAAGCGCGCCTGGTTCGGCATGTTCCCGCAACTGGGCCCGTCGATAGGCTTCCTGGCGGCCAACGGTTTGTTCCTGATTTTGGCCATGAGCCTGAATGACGAGCAATTTCGCAGCTGGGGCTGGCGCATTCCGTTCATCCTCAGCGCCGCACTGGTGATGGTGGGCCTGTACGCACGCCTCAAACTGCATGAGACGCCGGTGTTCGCCAATGCAGTGGCCAAGGAAAAACCCGTGAAAGTGCCGCTGGTGGAACTGTTCAGCCAGCATTGGCTGCCGGTACTGCTGGGCGCCGCGTCGATGGTGGTGTGCTATGCGCTGTTTTATATCACCACCGCGTTTTCGTTGAGCTACGGCGTTTCCACCTTGGGCTACAGCCGTGAAACCTTCCTCGGCCTGCTGTGCTTTGCGGTGTTGTTCATGGGGCTGGCAACGCCATTGGCCGCCTTGGCCAGTGATCGCTACGGGCGCAAGCCGGTGCTGATTGTCGGCGCGGTCCTGGCGATTCTGTCGGGCTTTACCATGGAGCCGCTGCTGACCCATGGCTCGACCTGGGCCGTGGCGCTGTTCCTGGCGTTGGAGCTGTTTCTGATGGGCGTGACCTTCGCACCGATGGGCGCCCTGCTGCCGGAATTGTTCCCGACGCGCGTGCGTTATACCGGTGCATCGGCGGCGTATAACCTGGGTGGGATCGTGGGTGCATCAGCGGCCCCCTTCTTCGCGACCAAGCTGGTGGCGATGGGTGGTTTGAGTTATGTCGGCGGGTATGTGTCGGCGGCAGCGTTGCTGAGTTTGATTGCGGTGCTGTGCCTGAAAGAGACGCGGGATAACGACTTGAACAAGGTCGCCTGAAAGCCAAAAAATGTAGGAGCGAGCTTGCTCGCGAAAAAGGTACATCCGACACCGCAATGTGCCTGAAATACCTTCGCGAGCAAGCTCGCTCCTACAGGGGCCGTTTTAGAGTTCTACGACAACTGCTTGGGAAGCCCGGGTCGCCTTCGCCCGAGCTGCTTCAATCGACTCATCCCGCGCCAGTGCCACGCCCATGCGGCGCTGGCCGTTCACTTCAGGTTTGCCAAACAGACGCAACGCCGTATCCGGCTCGCTCAGCGCGGCGCCGAGGTTGGCGAATGCGGTCTGGGTGGACTGCCCTTCCACCAGGATCACCGCCGACGCCGAAGGCCCGAACTGACGGATCAATGGGATCGGCAGGCCGAGGATGGCGCGCGCGTGCAAGGCAAACTGCGACAGGTCCTGGGAAATCAGGGTCACCAGGCCAGTGTCATGGGGGCGCGGCGACACTTCGCTGAACCACACCTGATCGCCCTTGATGAACAACTCCACGCCAAACAAGCCACGGCCACCCAAGGCTTCGGTCACGGCTTTGGCAACGCGCTCTGACTCTGCCAGGGCAATCGGGCTCATGGCCTGCGGCTGCCAGGACTCCTGATAGTCGCCTTTCTCCTGGCGATGACCCACCGGCGCGCAGAAAGTGGTACCGCCGATGTGGCGCACGGTCAGCAGGGTGATTTCGTAGTCGAAGTCGATAAAACCTTCGATGATCACCCGGCCCTTGCCGGCACGCCCACCCTCTTGGGCGTAGTCCCAGGCTTTCTGCACGTCGTCGACACTACGCAACAAGCTCTGGCCTTTGCCCGACGAACTCATCACCGGCTTGACCACGCACGGGAAGCCCAGGTCCTGGACGGCCTTGCTGTAGTCTTCGAAAGTGTCGGCAAAGTGGTACGGCGAGGTCGGCAGGTCCAGCTCTTCAGCGGCCAGGCGACGGATGCCTTCACGGTTCATGGTCAGCGACGTGGCGCGGGCGGTGGGGATCACGGTGAAGCCTTCGGCCTCCAGCTCAACCAGGGTCGCGGTGGCGATGGCTTCGATTTCCGGCACGATAAAGTGCGGTTTCTCCGCCTCGATCACCGCACGCAATGCGGCCCCGTCAAGCATGTTGATCACATGGCTACGGTGCGCCACCTGCATGGCCGGCGCGTTGGCGTAGCGATCCACGGCAATCACTTCAACGCCCAGGCGCTGCAGTTCGATTACCACTTCCTTGCCCAGCTCACCGCAGCCACACAGCAAAACGCGGGTCGCGGTTGGCGACAATGGAGTTCCGATTCGGGTCATCTCAGGTCCTCAGGGGAGCGGATCATGGGGGAGAAAGGCCGGCATTTTACATGAACTGTAAAAATTGGCCTCAGTTGGCGACAGCCCGCCGGCGGATGCGCCAGGCCATGATCAGCCAGACCGCGGTGACACCGGCGAACTTGGACACCAACGCCGTGCCCGCCACCGCCGGCGTCAGTGCGCCGATCAGGCCGAAAAAGATAAAGGTATCGAGGGGAATGCTCAGCGCCGAACTTATCCACAGGCGGTCGTGCAGCGGGCGCTTGGTGATGCTGAACACCAGCCAGTCGATGCACTCGGACACCGCAAACGCCGTGGCACTGGCCAGGGCGATGGACGGGTCGGAGGTGATATAGGACAGCACCAGCGCCGCCAGCATGGCGATGATTGCGCCATGGCCGAAGCGGGTTTGCACCATGTCGCGCAGGATAAATACCAGGCCACCCCAGGCAGACCAGATGACGTCCAGGTGCGGGGCGGTGGAGAAGGCGAAGTTGATCAGCACGACGCTGCTGATGTAGGCGATCAGGAAAAACATGGGGATGGACCTGTGGGTAATGCCGCACAGGGTACACAATTACAAGGATGTCGTCTGGCAGGGCCTCATCGCAGGCAAGCCAGCTCCCACATTTGAAGGTATTCACACATCAAGGGTGGGAGCTGGCTTGCCTGCGATGGCGGCCTGTCAGGCGCCAAATTTTCCAGGGGTCATCCACACCATCCCACTCGCCACCGCCCGCTCATGGCACAACCCCAGCACCACCCGGCGCTCGGCGTTGTCCATGCGGCTCCAGCGCGTGATTTCATCCACATTGCGCTGGCAGCCGGTGCAGATATCGTCATCATCCAGCGCGCAAATACTGACGCAGGGCGAGGCGACCGGTCGTTCAATTGTGCTCATTCCTGCTGCTCAGCCAGGTCACGGGCATAACGCTGCGAGTTATGCACATAGTGCGCGGCGCTGGCTTCGAGCATGCGCTTTTGCGCCTCGGTCAGCTCACGCACCACCTTGCCCGGCGAACCCATGACCAGCGAGCCATCGGGGATTTCCTTGCCTTCACCGATCAGCGAGTTGGCGCCAATGATGCAGTGCTTGCCGATCTTGGCGCCATTGAGGATCACTGCGTTGATGCCGATCAGGCTGTAGTCGTCGACGGTGCAGCCGTGCAGCATGGCATTATGGCCAATGGTCACGCCGGTGCCGAGGGTCAGCGGGTAGCCCATGTCGGTGTGCATCACGCTGCCGTCCTGCACGTTGCTGTTCTTGCCGATCAGGATCAGCTCGTTATCGCCACGCAACACCGCGTTGAACCAGACGTTGGCACCCTCCTCCAGCTTGACCTTGCCCACCAGCGTGGCATTGGGCGCCACCCAGCTGTGGGGATGCGTCTCGACGCGGGCGTCGCCCAGGCGGTATTTCATGGTTTTTCCTCACGGCATGCCATTTGAACGATGGCTTATAGATTGATGAAGCTCTTGGGTGGCTGGTGCAGGCTGATCTTGGCATCGTCATAGAGCAGGTTGATCAGCTCGACGATCATGATCGCCGTCAGCCCCCAGATTTTGTATTCGCCGAACCTGTAGCTTGGCACGTACCAACTGCGGCCCTGGTAATCAATGCGGTGGGTATGTTCGCGTGGGTCCTGTCGGAAAAAGTCCAAAGGCACACTGAAAACGGCGGCAATCTCGGCGTCGTTGGCCAGGTATTCGACGTAATCGGGGATCACGCCCACATAGGGCGTTACGCGGATGCCGTGCAGGGAAATCAGCGGGCTCAACGGGCCAATGACTTCAACCAGCCCCGGCGGCAGGCCGATTTCTTCTTCGGCTCCGCGCAAGGCGGTAAAGATCAGGTCCGGGTCTTCGGGGTCACGGCGCCCGCCGGGAAAGGCCACTTCGCCACCGTGGGTCGACAGCCCGCTGGCGCGCAGGGTCAGGATCAGCTCGGGTTCGTCACTGCGGGTAATCGGCACCAGCACCGCAGCCTCGGGGAAACGCCCGTCGGCTTCCAGGGTGTGGGGGGTGTGATTGCTTACCCGGCGAAGTAGCTCGTCCAGCATGAGTCATCTCGGTCTGTTGGCTACCTTGCATCATGCACCAAAGCGTGCGGGCGCCCAACCCCAAAACCGCAGCGCTGTCGCGAAACGACAACTTGCAGGAACGCCCGGCACCGAGCCAAGATGTGCCCATTGTCCAGGAACCCCAGCATGAATTTCTGCAGCCAGTGCGGCAAACCGGTAACCCAACGCATTCCCGAAGGCGACGCACGCCTGCGCTATGTATGCGACCACTGCTCCACCATTCATTACCAGAATCCCAACATCGTCGCCGGTACCGTGCCGGTGTGGGGCGACCAAGTGCTGCTGTGCCGCCGCGCCATCGAGCCACGCCTGGGTTACTGGACCCTGCCCGCCGGCTTTATGGAGAATGGCGAGACCGTCGAACAGGCCGCCATGCGTGAAACCCTGGAAGAAGCCTGCGCCCGGGTGCGCAACCTGAGCATCTATACCCTGATCAATGTGCCGCACATCAGCCAGGTGCATATCTTCTACCGCGCCGAACTGATCGACCTGGACTTTGCCGCTGGCCAGGAAAGCCTGGAAGTGAGGCTGTTCGACGAAGCCGATATCCCTTGGTCCGAGCTGGCTTTCCGCACGGTCGGGCGTACCTTAGAATGCTTCTTCGCTGACCGTCGCCAACAGGCGTACCCGGTACGCAGCGAGTCTGTGCCACCGCTGTCCAAGCCCGCCCAATAACAAGCCGGCCAATGTCGCCAAAGGGATACCGTTTCAATGCGTTGGTTGCTTGCTCTGATCTGCCTATCGTTCGCCACGCTGTCCCCGGCCTCCACGGTGCAAACCCTTGACGGTAAAACGGTCGAGAAAGTCCTGGTCCTCAAGTCCGCCCACCAGCTGCAGCTGATCAACGACGGCAAGCCGTTCAAGACCTATCGCATTTCCCTGGGCAAGAACCCCAAGGGCCACAAGCTGATCGAAGGCGACCGCCGCACACCCGAAGGCCTCTACTGGCTCGACTGGCGCAAGACCAGCGACCGCTTCAACCTGGCCATGCACATCTCCTACCCGAACATCAGCGACGCCGCCCGCGCCCGCCGCGAAGGCGTAAAGCCGGGCAGCATGATCATGATCCACGGCACCCCCGACACCGAAGACTACCCGGAACAGTGGTTTCACACCCTGGACTGGACCGACGGCTGCATCGGCATGCGCAATGTGGATATGCGCGAAGTGTGGAACCTGGTCAAAGACGGCACCCTCATCGAGATTCGGCCGTAATCGCGCGCCGTTCGTAAAATAATTCGAAAATAATTCCTGCCCCAGGCAGCGCCTGCCGGTGAATACCAGTTCACCGCGCGGGACCCTGCACTTGTGCGCGCCACAAAGACCTCTCTAATACCACTTGATACCAGGCCCCATTAAAGCGCCCTGAAACCGGGATTCGCACCGTTTTGGTAGCATTGACATGGTATTTAAGTGGTATTAGTTTTCGGCCATTACCGGGCGACAACACTCCAATAACGCATCGGAAACCTGACAGATGAATCCCATCCTGGCCCTGCGCCCTGACGACAAGCAATCCACGCCGCTGTACCTGCAACTGGCCCGCAGCCTTGAAGCAGCGATCCACGCCGGCCAGTGGAAATCCGAACAGGCCTTGCCTTCGGAACGCGCGCTCAGCGAGCAGTTGAGCATCTCGCGGGTCACCGCCCGTAAAGCGCTGGAAGTGTTGCTGGCTCAAGGCCTGATCCGACGCAGCCAAGGCTCCGGCACCTTCATCACGCCGCGCCTGGAACAACCTTTGTCGCGCCTGTCGGGGTTCAGCGAAATGCTGCGGCTCAAGGGTTTTGTGCCCACATCCCAGTGGCTGGAACGCGACATCACCCCGTCAACCCATGAAGAACTGATCCGCCTGGGCCTCTCGCCCACCGACAAAGTGGCGCGCCTCAAGCGCCTGCGCAAAGCCGATGACACGGTGATGGCGATTGAAATGACCGCCATGCCAGCCTCCGTGCTGCCCCATCCCCAGGCCATCGGCAATTCGTTGTACGAATACCTGGAAAGCATCGGCAAGCCCATCGTGCGCGCCTTGCAGCATATCCAGGCGATCAATGCCTCGGATGAGTTCGCCGCACTGGTCGGCATCGCCCCCGGCACCGCCATGCTGCTGATGACCCGCGTGGGCTACACCGCCGACAACACGCCCATTGAAATCACCGACACCTACTGCCGCAACGATTACTACGACTTCGTCGCAGAGCTGCGCCGCCATGACTACTCCGCCTGAATGCGAACTTAGAGAACTGCCCATGACTGAAGACAATATCCTCACGCCCAGCGGCTGGATGCGCGGTCGCCTGGTGCATGAGCACGGCAAGGTGGTCGCCATTGACGGCACGCCCTGCGACCCGGCCGACAACGACCTGCCCTACCTGCTGCCGGGCTTTATCGACCTGCATGTGCATGGCGGTGGCGGCGCGGACATCATGGAAGGTGCGGGCGCCTTCGAGACTATCACCCGTACCCACGTACGTTTTGGCACCACCTCGCTGCTGGCCACCACCATGACGGCGCCGGTGGAAGAAATCTCCCGCGTGCTCGGTGAGCTCGGCACGTTCTGCGAACAGCGCCCAGCCGGCAGCGCCCGCGTACTCGGCGTGCACCTGGAAGGTCCCTACATCAATCCGGGAAAACTCGGCGCCCAACCCAACTTCGCCCACACCGCGTTGATGCAGGAAGTGGAAGCCTACCTGCGCCTGGCGCCGATCCGGGTGATCACCATCGCCCCGGAAATCGCCGGCCACGACGCTCTGATCCGCGCCCTCAGCGAACGCGGCGTGCGCATGCAGATCGGCCACACCCTGGGCAGCTATGAAGAAGGCGTTGCCGCCCTGGCCGCTGGCGCCACCAGCTTCACCCACTTGTACAACGCCATGAGCCCGCTGCATCACCGCGAACCCGGCATCGTCGGCGCCGCGCTGGCCCACGCCCAGTACGCCGAGCTGATCCCGGACTTGCTGCATGTGCACCCCGGCGCCATGCGCGTGGCGTTGCGCTCGATCCCTTGCCTGTACTGCGTCACCGACTCCACCGCCGCCGCCGGTATGCCCGATGGCGAATACAAGCTGGGCAGCCACACCGTGACCAAATGCCTGGGCGGCGTGCGCCTGGCCGACGGCACCCTGGCCGGCAGCACCCTGACCATGGATCAGGCGCTGCGCAACCTGGTGAAAATCGGCCTGCCAATCAGTGAAGCCTCACAACGCCTGTCGCAATTTCCTGCGGACTACCTGGGCCTGGAAGAACGCGGCCGCCTGCAACCCGGCAGCTTTGCCGACTGCGTGCGCCTGGACCGCTCCCTGACACTCATCGACGTAATGGTCGAAGGAGAAACCATTGACTTCAAAGATGCTTGAAGAGGCCCTGGCCTCCTGCGACGCCGTCGCGGCCCAACTGCAACGCCTGGACCCGATGCTGGAAGAAATCGCCGGGCGCCTGCGCCGCCAGCCGCCGCAAGTGGCGATGACCATCGCTCGCGGCAGCTCCGACCACGCCGCCAGTTACTTCGCTTACCTGGCCATGCAGCACGTGGGCATTCCGGTGGCGTCGCTGCCGATGTCGGTGGTGACCCTGTTGCAGGCGCCGATGAAGGTCAGCGGCCAAGTGGCGTTTGGGTTCTCCCAGTCGGGGCAGAGCCCGGATCTGGTCAACAGCCTGCGCCTGCTACGCAAGCGGGGTGCCTTGAGCATCTCAATGGTCAACGCCGAAGACTCGCCGCTGGAAGCGGCCTGCGAGTTCCACGTGCCGCTGTGCGCCGGGCCGGAACTCAGCGTGGCCGCCACCAAAAGTTTTATCGCCACCCTCAGCGCCAGTGCGCAACTGATCGGCCACTGGAATCAGGAAGCCGACTTGCTGCAAGCCTGTCAGGCCTTGCCCGATGGCCTGCGTGACGCCGCCACACAGGATTGGCGCACGGCCATCGACGCCCTTAAAGGCAGCCAGCGCTTGATGGTGATTGGTCGTGGCGCCGGTTTCGCCATCGCCCAGGAAGCCGCGCTCAAGCTCAAGGAAACCTCGGCGATCCAGGCCGAAGCCTTCAGCAGCGCCGAAGTGCGCCACGGGCCGATGGCGCTGATCGACGAGAACTACCCCCTGCTGGTGTTCGCTCCACGCGGCGCCGAGCAGGCCGGCCTGCTGAGCCTGGCCGCCGATATGCGCCAACGCGGTGCCCGCGTGCTGCTGGCCGCACCGGACGATATCGCCGAACGCGACCTGACGCTGAGCTGCGCCGAACACCCGAGCCTGGACCCGATCCTGGCGATCCAGAGCTTCTACGTGATGGCCGCCGGCCTGGCGCAGGCACGGGGCATGGACCCGGACCAGCCGCGCCACCTGAGCAAAGTCACCCGCACGCACTAAAGCGGCGTTTTCCTGATGAGTACCGTGCCCATGCCCAACAACAATAATCCATTGACCCTTAGCGCCCCCTTGAGTGGGCCGGTGCTGGCCCTGAACCGCGTCCCCGACGAAGTGTTCGCCAGCGGCGCCATGGGCGACGGTATCGCTATCGACCCGCTGAACGACTGCCTGCAGGCGCCCTGTGACGGCGTGATCATCCATGTCGCCCGCACCGGGCATGCGCTGACCATCCGCGCCGACAACGGTGCCGAAGTGCTGATGCACGTGGGCATCGACACCGTGGAGCTCAATGGCGAAGGCTTTGCTTTGCTAGTGAAGGATGGCGCACGGGTGAGCGAGGGCCAGCCGTTGGTGCAGTTTGACCTGGACCGCATTGCGCGCCAGTGCAAAAGCCTGGTGAGCCTGATCATCCTGACCAACAGTGACCGCTTCGAGCTGCAACCCATCGCGAGCAAGACCGTGAAGCTCGGTGAATCACTGATGCGGATTGCCCTGCGCACATCCGCGCCGGTTCAAACCGCTGTGGATAACTCGGTCGCAGAAGTGAGCGCCACGGTACGCATCACCCACCGTGGCGGCTTGCATGCGCGTCCTGCCGCGCTGGTGCGCAAGACGGCGCAAGGTTTCAGCAGCCAATCGCAGCTGCACATCGGCGATAAGTCAGCGGCGTGTGACAGCCTGATCGGCCTGATGGGGCTGGGCATTGGCGAGGGCGACGAGGTGCGGGTGACCTGCCGTGGCACCGATTGCGAAGCCGCGTTGCAGGCACTGGTCGCCGCGTTGTCTGTGGTGGTGCACGAGGAACATCAGGCGCAGGTCGTGGCCACGCCCCGTCGCGTGAATACCGAAGCCAATGTACTCCAAGGCGTGTGCGCGGCACCGGGCCTGGTGTGCGGGCCGTTGTTCCGCCTCACGGGCATCGAGCTGCCGCAAGACACCGGCAGCCATAACGTCGAGGAGCAACGGCAACAGCTGGATGCGGCCCTTGAGCAAGTGCGCGGCGAAATCCGCAGCACCCTGGACCATGCTCGCCAACGCAAGAACGTCGAAGAAGAAGAGATCTTCGCCGCCCACCTCGCCCTGCTGGAAGATCCCGCATTGCTCGACGCGGCCACCGCCGCCATCGCACAGGGCAGCGCCGCCACCCACGCCTGGCGCGATGCGATACAGGCCCAATGCGCCGTACTGTTGGCGTTGGGCAAGCCGCTGTTCGCCGAGCGCGCCAACGACCTGCGCGACCTGCAACAACGAGTACTGCGTGCCTTGCTGGGTGAAGCCTGGCATTTCGAATTGCCGGCCGGTGCGATTGTCAGCGCCCATGAACTGACGCCCTCGGACTTGCTGCAACTGAGCACGCAACAGGCCGCGGGCATCTGCATGGCCGAAGGCGGCGCGACTTCCCATGTGGCCATTTTGGCGCGGGGCAAAGGCTTGCCCTGTGTGGTGGCGTTGGGCGATGAAGTGCTCGACGTTCCCCAAGGCCAACGGGTGGTGCTCGATGCCGCTAATGGGCGCCTGGAACTGGCCCCCAGCGAAGCGCGCCATGCCGAAGTCCACCAGATTCGCGAAACACAAAAACTGCGTCGTAAAGAGCAGCAGGCCCAAGCCCAGCAAGCGGCGCTGACCCACGATGGCGTGACCATCGAAATCGCCGCCAATGTCGCCTCCAGCAGCGAGGCCCAACTGGCGTTTGCAAACGGCGCCGATGGCGTCGGCCTGCTGCGCACCGAATTCCTGTTTGTGGACCGTCGTACCGCGCCGGATGAGCAAGAACAGCGCCAGGCCTACCAGGCCGTGCTGGATGCCATGGGCGACAAGTCGGTGATCATCCGCACCATCGACGTGGGCGGCGACAAGCAACTCGACTACCTGCCGCTGCCCGTCGAAGCCAACCCGGTGCTGGGCCTGCGCGGCATTCGCATGGCTCAGGTGCGTCCCGAACTGCTCGACCAGCAACTGCGTGCCCTGCTGCAAGTCTCGCCGCTGGCGCGCTGCCGCATCCTGCTGCCGATGGTCAGCGAGGTGGATGAACTGCTGCAGATTCGTCAGCGCCTGGATGAGTTGTGCGTGGAGCTGGCACTGACCCAGCGCCCGGAACTGGGCGTGATGATCGAAGTGCCCGCCGCCGCGCTGATGGCCGAGAAACTGGCCGAACATGCGGACTTTTTGTCCATCGGCACCAATGACCTGTCCCAGTACACCCTCGCCATGGACCGCGACCACGCAGGCTTGGCAGCCCGCGTCGATGCGCTGCACCCGGCGCTGTTGCGACTGATCGCCCAAACCTGTGCCGGCGCAGCCAAGCATGGCCGTTGGGTTGGCGTGTGTGGCGCCTTGGCCTCCGACCCGCTGGCCACGCCAGTACTGGTTGGCCTGGGCGTCACCGAGCTGTCGGTAAGCCCGCCGCAGATCGGCGAAATCAAGGACCGCGTCCGCCACCTGGACGCGGCGCAATGCCGGCAACTGAGCCTTGAGCTGCTCGACCTGAGCAGCGCCAAGGCCGTTCGCCAAGCCTGTCAACACCACTGGCCGCTGAGCTGAAAACAACAAGAATAGGGAGACACGCCATGTACCAACACTTTATCGAAGGCCTGCAACGCCTGGGCCGCGCCCTGATGCTGCCGATTGCGATCCTGCCAATCGCCGGCCTGTTGCTGCGCCTGGGCGACACCGATTTGCTCAACATCGCGGTGATGCACGACGCCGGCCAGGCGATCTTCGCCAACCTGGCGCTGATCTTCGCCATCGGCATTGCCGTGGGCTTTGCCCGTGACAACAACGGCACTGCGGGCCTGGCCGGGGCGATTGGTTACCTGGTGATGGTCTCCACGCTCAAGGTGATGGACACCACCATCAACATGGGCATGCTGGCCGGTATCGCCAGCGGCTTGATGGCCGGGGGGCTGTATAACCGCTTCAAGGACATCAAGTTGCCGGAGTACCTGGCGTTCTTCGGTGGGCGCCGGTTTGTGCCGATTGTCACCGGCTTCAGCGCGGTGGGCCTGGGCGTGATCTTCGGCCTGATCTGGCCGCCGATCCAGCATGGCATCAACAGCTTCGGCGTGCTGTTGATGGAAAGCGGCAGCCTCGGTGCGTTCGTGTTTGGCGTGTTCAACCGCCTGCTGATCGTCACCGGTTTGCATCACATCCTTAACAACATGGCGTGGTTCGTGTTCGGCAGCTTCACCGACCCGGTAACCGGCGCGGTGGTCACGGGCGACCTGACCCGCTACTTTGCCGGCGACCCCAAAGGCGGCCAGTTCATGACCGGCATGTTCCCGGTGATGCTGTTCGGCTTGCCGGCTGCCTGCCTGGCGATGTACCGCAATGCGTTGCCTGAGCGGCGCAAAGTGATGGGCGGGATCTTCCTGTCGATGGCGCTGACCTCGTTCCTGACCGGGGTGACTGAGCCGATTGAATTTGCCTTCATGTTCCTGGCGCCGTTCCTGTACCTGATTCACGCACTGCTCACCGGCCTGTCGATGGCGGTCACCGACCTGCTGAATATCCACCTGGGCTTTACCTTCTCCGGAGGGTTTATCGACATGGTGCTGGGCTGGGGCAAGTCCACCAATGGCTGGCTGGTGGTGCCGGTGGGCCTGGCATACGCGGTGATCTACTACACGGTGTTCAGCTACTGCATCCGCCGCTTCAACCTGAAGACGCCGGGGCGGGAAGATATCCAGGTGGTGCAGGCCGAAGCGATGAGTGACAACCAGCGTGCGACGGCTTATATCCAGGCGTTGGGCGGTGCTGAGAACCTGCTGAGTGTGGGCGCTTGCACCACGCGTCTGCGTCTGGACATGGTGGATCGCAACAAGGCGGTGGATGCGCAGCTCAAAGCGCTGGGCGCCATGGCTGTGGTGCGGCCGGGGAATGGTGGGAGCTTGCAGGTAGTGGTCGGGCCGATGGCCGATAGCATTGCTGATGAAATCCGCTTGGCAATGCCGGGGTTTGTTGCTGCAGTGCCTGTAGCAGTTGCGCCTGTGGATAAGCCCGTGACGGTGAATGTGCAGGAGGCCGAGAAATGGCTGAATGCGTTGGGTGGCCGAGGGAATGTGCGCCAGCTGGAAGCGGTGGCGATGACCCGGTTGCGGGTGGAGTTGAGGGATGACTCGGTGGTGTCCGACGCTGGCCTCACCGCGCTCGGATGCCAAGGGGTGAGCCAACTGGATAGTGGTGTCTGGCACTTGTTGGTTGGTGATAAGGCGTCGGGACTCGGTGAGGCATTGGAGCGGTTGGTTACCCGCCCGATCAACGCCTGATCACCCTGTGGCGAGGGAGCTTGCTCCCGCTGGGCTGCGAAGCGCTCCCAGGAATTTTGGGGCCGCTGCGCACTCCAGCGGGAGCAAGCTCCCTCGCCACAGAGTGTGGTTTATTCAGTTGCTGATGGGTACTTCCTGTAGATCCAGTACTCGATCCACCATCAACTGAATGCCCTCTACCATCCGATGAATGCCCTGCACTGCATCACGCTGCGGGCCGTCGACGTCAAAAGCCAGATTACCCGCCAGTGCCTGTACGGATGCCAGGTCTTGGGAAGCATTGGCGAGCAGGGTTTCGACGTTCAGACTGGGTAGTACGGTGAAGATCTGGTCGGACGGTGAATCACCAGCTTGGCGGGACTCGGCTTGAGATGAGATAGAACTGAAGACATCGCAGACAGCAAAAACCCGGCCTAAGCCGGGTTCTTTGATAGCTATCTATACCTAGGCAGACGCCGCACGCTGTTCGGCTTCATAGTGGCGGGTCTGAAAAGGCATCAAGGTCTGAACCTTCAAACCCAGACCCTCACTTAATCCCCAGGACATTGCCAGTTCGTCACGACGACTGCGCAACGCAACAGCGCCTTGGGATTTCACGTATTGCCTTGAGGCTGAGAACAGTTCAAGCGCCTTCAACGCTTCCTTTACCCGACTATCGGTCGCACACGAAAAGCGTGTGAAGCGCTCCAGCAAATAGCCTGCGCGACGAAGCTCTACCTCACTGGAGTGCTCCTGCATGAACGCCCTCACCTCGCCCACAAGATTCGTATCCGAATACCACACAGCTTTCGCTGCACTGACCAAGGCAGCATCATCAGCCTGATTCAAGGGGCTTTTGACCAGTGTGTCCAAGGCGGACGAGAGGACCGGACCGTTAAAGGGCTTCGCCATCTGCAGTCTCCAGATAATCGTGCAAGATATTGGTCAGTATGGATCTGGGTGGCTCTTTGTTGCCAACATACATATCAATCGCCTGCAATGCCAGCTGACGGAGCTCAGCGGTCACTATGAAGCCAGCCCTGAGCAACACCATGATGTCATCTACATCCTGATCAGTGGCTCTGCCCAATTTGGAGATTGCAATGTCGATAGGCGCAGCTACATGAAGATGCAGCGCAGACTCAAGAGGAAACTCTTCCAGGGGAAGACTTCGCTCCCAGTAGTCTTCGTGGAGCGGACCAAAGCTAGTGTTGTATTGGAGGTCATAGTTCAACTCCATGACACGGCCAGACTGCTCATCGAAAAACTGTTCTGGAAACTCTGCAAGCAATGTTCGTAGGCGCAGCGTGTCTTGAGTATTTGCGCAATAAATCTCCGCATCCACGTCCGTGGACACACGGTGGTGGGTATATAAATGAACAGCACAACCACCGAATACAATGACCTGGACCGCGCCCGGACTGGCACCTTCGAGCGTCAATTCCATTTCAATGGCTCTGAACATTGAAATCAGAGCTTGCCCTAGCGCAGAGCTGGTATTGAGGCGAGGAACAACGAAATCTGGAATTTGCATATTGAATTTCAAACCGTACGCAAGATCATTGCTGGACGGGTCTTGAATTCAAGCCCCGATCACTGAGTTATCAGCGACCGATTGAGGCTAGGGAGACAGGTTCCGAGGGACAACCTGAAAGGCTTGTCGGAAAGTTCTGAGGCGCTTGCACCGACGCCATCGCAGGCAAGCCAGCTCCTACATGGGATTGATGTACGGTCTGACAACGGGGTCAAATGTGGGAGCTGGCTTGCCTGCGATTGGCACTTACAGCCAACAAAAAACCCGCTGACCAAACTGGCCCAGCGGGTTTCTTGTTTATGCAGCCAGCCGATCAAAAATCCGCCAACTGCCACACCTCATACGCTGGAGTCTCATACGGGTGGCTAAGTTTGAGAGCAGCCACAACAGCCACAATCAACTCATCCGCCACCACCAGCTCAACCTTCCACTCTTCAACCACTTCAACCTGGCCGACCTGCCCGATAAACGGCTGGCTGCCGTCCAACGCGCGGAATTGGCCCTGGCCCAGCACTTGCCAGGCGCAGCTGTCGTAGTCGCCGATGCGCCCGCCGCCGGCTGCGAAGACGGCGGTTTTCACTGTCTCCACATGGCTGTCGGGCACGAAGAAGGCGAGCTTGTACACGGCCTTAGTTCACCCACACACGGGCGTTGCGGAACATGCGCATCCAGGCGCCGTCTTCGTTCCACTCTTCCGGACGCCACGAGTTCTGCACGGCGCGGAATACGCGCTCCGGGTGCGGCATCATGATGGTCACGCGGCCGTCGCGGCTGGTAAGGCCGGTAATCCCGCGCGGCGAGCCGTTCGGGTTGGCCGGGTAGCTTTCGGTGACCTTGCCGTGGTTATCGACAAAGCGCAGGGCAATGGTGCCGGACAGGTCGGCTTCAAGCAGCGCTTCTTCGCTGCTGAATTCGGCATGGCCTTCACCGTGGGCGATGGCGATTGGCATACGCGAACCGGCCATGCCTTGCAGGAAGATCGAGTTGGACTCCTGCACCTGCACCATGGCAACACGGGCTTCGAACTGCTCGGAACGGTTGCGCACAAAGTGCGGCCAGAACTCGCTGCCCGGGATCAGTTCGCTGAGGTTGGACATCATCTGGCAACCGTTGCACACCCCCAGGGTGAAGCTGTCGTTGCGCTCGAAGAAGCCCTGGAACGCATCGCGGGCACGGCTGTTGAACAGGGCCGACTTGGCCCAGCCTTCACCGGCACCCAGCACGTCGCCGTAGGAGAAACCACCGCAGGCCACCAGGCCCTTGAACTCGTTGAGGTCAACGCGACCGGCGAGGATGTCGCTCATGTGCACGTCGATCGCATTGAAGCCGGCGCGGTCGAACGCGGCCGCCATTTCCACCTGACCGTTGACGCCCTGCTCACGCAGTACGGCAACCTGTGGGCGGATGCCCTTCTTGATGTAAGGCGCGGCGATGTCCTGGTTGACGTCGAAGCTGAGCATGGTGCTCAGGCCCGGGTTGTCTTCTTCCAGGATCACGTCGAATTCCTGCTCGGCGCAGTCGGCGTTATCACGCAGGCGCTGGATCTGGTAGCTGGTCTCGGCCCACTGGCGTTGCAGCAGACGGCGCTGACCGGTAAAGACCGTGTCGCCATTGAACGAGATATTGACTTCGCCGTTGTTGATCGGCTGGCCAATCACCGCCACGCACTCGGCCAGGCCAGCGGCGCTGAACTGCGCGAGCACGTCTGGGGTAGCGTCCTGGCGCACCTGGATCACCGCACCCAATTCTTCGTTAAACAGGATGCCGTTGATTTCGGCAGCATCCTCGGCAACGCTGTCGAGCACGATGTTCAGGCCGCAGTGACCGGCGAAGGCCATTTCGACAACGCTGGTCAGCAAACCACCGTCGGAACGGTCGTGGTAAGCCAGCAGGTGGCCATCGGCGTTCAGGCCCTGGATCACGGCGAAGAAGGCTTTGAGGTCTTCGGCGTCATCGACGTCAGGGGCCTGCTTGCCGAGCTTGCCATGGGTTTGCGCCAGGATCGAGGCGCCCATGCGGTTCTGGCCACGGCCCAGATCGATCAGGATCAGGTCGGTGGTGCCCTTGTCCATGCGCAGTTGCGGGGTCAGGGTCTGGCGGATGTCGGTGACTGGCGCAAAGCCGGTGACGATCAACGACAGCGGCGACGTGACGCTCTTGTCGGTGCCGTCTTCGTTCCAACGGGTGGCCATGGACATGGAGTCCTTGCCCACCGGAATGGTGATACCCAGCTCCGGGCACAGCTCCATACCGACGGCTTTGACCGTGTCGTACAGGCGTGCATCTTCACCCGGGTGACCGGCAGCGGACATCCAGTTGGCCGACAGTTTGATGTCGGACAGCTTGCCGATACGCGAGGCCGCAATGTTGGTGAGGGTTTCACCAATGGCCATGCGGCCCGACGCCGGAGCGTCCAGCAGGGCCAGCGGCGTACGCTCGCCCATGGCCATGGCTTCACCGGTGTACACGTCAAAGCTGGTGGCGGTGACAGCAACGTCAGCCACCGGCACTTGCCATGGGCCGACCATTTGGTCACGGGCAACAAGGCCTGTGATGGTGCGGTCGCCGATGGTGATCAAAAAGCTTTTGCTCGCCACGGCCGGGTGGTGCAGCACGCGCTCGATGCTGTTGGCCAGGTCCAGCGTGCTTGGGTCGAAGTCATCGCCCAGCTCGGCTTCACGGTTGGCCGAACGGTGCATGCGCGGGGCCTTGCCCAGCAGCACTTCCAACGGCATGTCCACGGGGCTGTTGCCGAAGTGGCTGTCGGTGACTGTCAGTTGCGGCTCGGCAGTGGCTTCGCCGACCACGGCAAACGGGCAACGCTCGCGTTCGCAGATGGCCTGGAAGCGCGCGAAGTCTTCAGGGCCAACGGCCAGTACGTAGCGTTCCTGGGATTCGTTACTCCAGATTTCGTGCGGGGCCATGCCCGGCTCGTCGTTTGGAATGTTGCGCAGCTCGAAACGGCCACCACGCTCGCCATCGTTGACCAGTTCCGGGAAGGCGTTGGACAAACCGCCGGCGCCGACGTCGTGGATGAAGCTGATCGGGTTCTTGTCACCCAACTGCCAGCAACGGTCGATGACTTCCTGGCAGCGGCGCTCCATCTCAGGGTTTTCGCGCTGTACAGAAGCAAAGTCCAGGTCGGCCGAGCTGGTGCCGGTGGCCATGGAAGAGGCCGCGCCGCCGCCCAGGCCGATCAGCATCGCCGGGCCGCCGAGCACGATCAGCTTGGAGCCAACCAGAATCTCGCCTTTCTTGACGTGTTCTTCACGGATGTTGCCCATGCCGCCAGCCAACATGATCGGCTTGTGGTAGCCGCGCACTTCATCGCCACGCGGGGTGGTGATGGACTGCTCGAAGGTCCGGAAGTAACCGGTGAGCGCCGGGCGCCCGAATTCGTTGTTGAACGCGGCGCCGCCCAGCGGGCCTTCGATCATGATGTCCAGCGCGGTGACGATGCGCTCAGGTTTGCCGTACGGCACTTCCCACGGCTGTTCAAAGCCTGGGATCTGCAGGTTGGACACGGTGAAACCGGTGAGGCCCGCCTTGGGCTTGGCACCACGGCCGGTGGCGCCTTCGTCACGGATTTCGCCGCCAGACCCGGTGGCTGCGCCCGGGAACGGGGCAATCGCGGTCGGGTGGTTGTGGGTTTCAACCTTCATCAGGATGTGCACCGGCTCCTGCACCGCGCCGTACTGGCGGGTTTCAGGGTCGGGGAAGAAACGGCCGGCGACGGAGCCGACGATCACCGAGGCGTTGTCCTTATAAGCCGACAGAACGCCTTCGCTGTGCATTACGTAGGTGTTCTTGATCATGCCGAACAGGCTTTTCTCTTGGCTTTGGCCGTCGATGTCCCAACTGGCGTTGAAGATCTTGTGACGGCAGTGCTCGGAGTTGGCCTGGGCGAACATCATCAGTTCGATGTCGTGGGGGTTGCGCTTCAAGCCGTTGAAGGCGTTGACCAGGTAGTCGATTTCGTCCTCGGCCAGGGCCAGGCCCAGCTCGGTGTTGGCCTTCTCGAGGGCGGCGCGGCCACCGCCCAGCACGTCAATCGCGGTGAGCGGCTTGGGTTCGGCATGGCTGAACAGGCCGGCAGCCTGTTCCAGCTGGCTGACGATGATCTGGGTCATGCGGTCGTGCAGGCTGCTAGCGATCAGCTCGGCCTCGGCGTCGCTGAACTGCCCGGCGACGTAGAAGGCAATCCCACGTTCCAGGCGCTGGATTTTATCCAGGCCGCAGTTGCGGGCGATGTCGCTGGCCTTGCTCGACCAGGGCGAGATGGTGCCGAACCGTGGCAGTACCAGGAACAAGCGGCCAGTCGGCTCTTGAACGGGAACGCTTGGGCCGTACTTCAGAAGGCGTGCCAGCACTTGCTGTTCGTCGGCGGTCAAGACGCCGGTAACGTCGGCGAAGTGAGCAAATTCAGCGTACAGGCCTGTAACAGCTGGAACCTTCTGGCTCAGTTGCTCAAGGAGTTTGCTGTGGCGAAAGGCAGAAAGGGCAGGAGCGCCGCGCAGGATCAACATCTTCGGGACAGCCTCGGGAAGGGGTGTGCTTTGAGGCCGTGCATTCTAGCGTAAACCTTCGCCAACGGCACCCGAAACGCTACCGATGGCCGCCGCCGAACGTCAGTTGGCACGCTTTGCCTGCGACCACAGCACTCTCCAGGGCACTGGGCGCAGTTATTTTAACCGTCACAAACGGTCGCCAAGCCCCGTTTCTGCGGGCTGCAGCACAGTTTTACGCTGGCTAGCAGACAAGTGCGCCGCTGTCGAGATATGGCGCCGTGAGCCGTTTGCGTATACTGCGCAGATGTTCTTCCCAACTGTTTCGCGCCTGCGATGCGTCAAATGGCTCATCGCCACCTTGCTCTTCCTGATGCTCAGTGCCTGTGTTGATAAACCCAGCACACTGGAGCGAATCAAGGAGGATGGCGTATTGCGGGTGGTCACTCGCAACAGTCCCGCTACGTATTTCCAGGATCGCAACGGTGAAACCGGCTTCGAATACGAACTGGTCAAGCGCTTTGCCGACGACCTGGGGGTGAAGCTGGAAATCGAGACAGCCGACAACCTCGACGACCTGTTCAGCCGGCTGGGCAAACCCAATGGCCCGGTACTCGCCGCCGCCGGCCTGGTGAGCAGCGACCAGCGCCAGCAGCAGGTGCGCTTCTCCCACCCGTACCTTGAAGTCACCCCGCAGATCATCTACCGCAACGGCCAATCGCGCCCCACCAACGCCGCCGACCTGGTGGGCAAGAAGATCATGGTGCTCAAGGGCAGCACCCACGCCGAGCAACTGGCGGCGCTGAAAAAACAGAACCCGGCGATTGAATACGAAGAATCCGACGCCGTTGAGGTGGTGGACTTGCTGCGCATGGTCGACGAAGGGCAAATCGACCTGACCCTGGTGGACTCCAACGAAGTGGCCATGAACCAGGTGTACTTCCCCAATGTGCGCGTGGCCTTCGACCTCGGTAATGCCAGCAACCAGAGCTGGGCGGTGGCGGCCGGTGAAGACAACAGCCTGCTCAACGAGATCAACAGTTACCTGGACAAGGTCGAGAAGAATGGCACCTTGCAACGCCTGAAGGACCGCTACTACGGGCACGTCGATGTACTCGGCTATGTCGGCGCCTACACCTTTGCCCAGCACCTGCAGCAACGCTTGCCTAAGTACGAGAAGCACTTTCGCGCCTATGCCAAGGCCGAGAAAGTCGATTGGCGGTTATTGGCAGCCATTGGTTATCAGGAATCGCTGTGGCAACCCACGGTCACGTCCAAGACCGGTGTGCGCGGCCTGATGATGCTGACCCAGAACACCGCGCAAGCCATGGGCGTGTCCAACCGCCTGGACCCCAAGCAGAGCATCATGGGCGGCGCCAAGTACCTGGCCCGGATCAAGGATGAGCTGGACGACAAGATCGCCGAGCCCGACCGCACCTGGTTCGCCCTCGCCGCCTATAACGTGGGCACCGGCCACCTGGACGACGCACGCATCCTGGCGAAGAAAGAAGGCCTGAACCCGAACAAGTGGCTGGACGTGAAGAAGATGCTGCCACGCCTGTCGCAGAAGCAGTGGTACAGCAAGACCCGCTACGGCTATGCCCGCGGCGGAGAGCCGGTGCATTTTGTGGCGAACATCCGGCGTTACTACGACATCCTCACCTGGGTGACCCAGCCGCAGCTGGAGGGTAACCAGGTGGTGGAAGGCAATCTGCATGTGCCGGGCGTGGACAAGACCAAGCCGCCACAAGACACCCCACAACTCTGATCACGGCAGCCTGAACACTGCAAATCCCTGTGGGAGCCGGGCTTGCCCGCGATAGCGGCCTGACAGTCAAGGTAGTCGGCGCCTGACACACCGCTATCGCGGGCAAGCCCGGCTCCCACATGTGATCATCGTCGCCTTATAGGCCGGTGAGCAGATGGACCACCCCACCCGTCAACACCATCACTGCCGGTATACCCGCTGCCTTCAACGCCGACTCATCCAAACGCCCCGCCTCCTTCAATTGCACGCGCACCCGCGTGAGTGCCACGCGCTGCTGTGACGTGACGTTCCCCTCCCCGCCCAATGCACTCACCACATAGGCCGACAACAGGCTCGGCGTCGTCGGTGCAACCGTCTCCGCTACCAAATCAGGCGTCAGGGCTTTCCAGAACGCCCGCTGCAATTTCTCGAACATGCTCAGTGCTCCACGACAGGTGAGGTTTCAACGGTGGCCGCGTGGTACAGGCGCAGGGCCTCGCGCACTTGGTCGGCTTCTTCCAGGCCCAGCACCTGGCGGGCAATGATCTGGCAGTCGTGCAGGTCCAGCTCGCGCACGGTGGCCTTGATGGTGGGGATCAGCGGCACGCTGACCGACAGCTCATCCACGCCCAGGCCGATCAACATCGGCACCGCCAGGGTTTCGGACGCCAGCGCACCACATACGCCTACCCACTGGCCGTGGGCATGGGCCGCCTTGACGGTGATGTCGATCAGGCGCAGGACGGCCGGGTGAAAACTGTCGGCCTGGCTGGCCAGGCGCGGATGGTCGCGGTCCATGGCCAGGGGGTATTGGGTGAGGTCGTTGGTGCCGATGGAGAAGAAATCCACATGGGGCGCAAACACATCCGCCATCAACGCCGCACTCGGCACTTCGATCATGATGCCCAGTTTGGGTAGTTCGCTCAGGCCAAGCGCCTGCGCTTCCTCTTCGAGCATTTTGCGCGCCAGATGCAGTTCCGACAGCAGGCTGACCATCGGCAACATGATATGCAGCCGCGCCAAGCCGACGCTGGCAAGAATCGCACGCAATTGTTCACGCAACAGTTCGGGGCGTTCCAGGCACAGGCGGATCCCGCGTAGGCCAAGGAATGGGTTGGTCTCGCTTTCCATCGGCACATAGGCCAAGGGTTTATCGCCGCCCACATCCAGAGTACGCACCACCAGATTGCGCTCAGTGCCGAGGGCGCGGGCGATGGCGCTGTAGGTGTCGGCCTGCTCCTCTGCGCTCGGCGCACGGTTGCGCTCCAGGTAGAGGAACTCCGAACGCAGCAGGCCCACGCCTTCACCGCCCAGAGTCAGTGACTGTTGCACTTCCTGCAATGAGGCGACGTTGGCTGTGACCTCGACGTGGTGACCATCGCGGGTGACCGCCGCCTGGGAGGCCTGTGCCACTTCACGCTGCAGCCGCAGCTTTTGCTGTTGTCGAACCGCCTGCAGTTGCTCGATTTCAGCCAGGTTCGGCTCCAGCTGCAGCTCGCCTTTGTCGGCATTGAGCAGTACCCGCTTGCCGTTGGCCAAGGCCAATACTTGGCTGGGTACACCGCAAAGGGACGGCAGGCCGAGGGCCCGGGCGAGGATGGCCACGTGGCTGGTCGCACCACCGGCGACCGTGACGAAACCCAGCACTTTGCTGGTATCCAGGCCGGCGGTTTGTGAGGGGGTCAGTTGTTCAGCGACCAGGATGGCGCACTCCGGCAGCTCCATGGATCGCTCAGGTACTCCCAAGATCAACTTGAGCACGCGCTGGCCGACGTCGGCCAAATCCGCCGCACGCTCAGCCAGCAACGTTTTACCCAAGCCTTCGAAGAGTCTGGCGGTCGCCACCGTGGCCGTGTTCCAGGCAAAGGCGGCGCTCTTGCCTTCGGCCAGCAGGCTATGGGCTTGCTCAAGCAGGGTCGGGTCTTCGAGCAATTCCTGATGGGCGCGGAAGATCTCGGCCTGGGCGCTGCCGGCTGCCTTGGCCTGCAACGCTTGCAACGCCTCGTTTGCCGCCCGCAGGCCACGGGCCAATGCGGTACGTTCGAAGGTTTCTCCCGCACCGGCTTCGGGAATTTCGAGCGTCGGTTCAGCCACTTGGACCACCTGGCCGAACGCCGAGCCCGGCGACGCACAAACGCCTCGCAACACGGACGCCGAAGACGCAGGCGTGGCGGGCTTGTTGATTGTCTCGACCGCTACCGGCAGCGTCTCGCCACAGCCGTCGAGCAACAACGCCACCAGCGCGTGGATCGCCGCCTCGGCATCTTCCCCCGCCGCGCTCACTTGCACGCTGTCGCCCTGGGAGGTTTGCAGCGCCATGATCGCCACAAGTGACTTGGCATTCGCGCTCAGGGTTTGCTTGTGCAGAAAAATGCTGGAACTGAACCCCTTCGCCGCCTGGGCAAACACCGCCGCAGGGCGGGCGTGCAAGCCGCTGGCATTGGGCAGTGTCACTGGCTTGGAAAACAGCGCATTACCCTCTTCCTCGTCCACCTCAGCGGGCATCGGCCCCGGTGAGACCTGCACCAGAGGCTGGCCGGACTCGACCAGCGCCTGACCGGCCACCAATGGCACAAACGGCTCGCCGCTCACAATGAGCATCAAGGTCAGCAGGCTGCGTGCATTGAGCGCCACATAGTCGGCATCGAACTCGATCAGCGGCTGCCCGGCCTCCACCCGCTGGCCCTCCTTGACCAACCGGGTGAAGCCCTGGCCCGCCAGGTTCACGGTGTCCAGGCCAATATGCAGCAGCACCTGCACACCGTTATCGGCGGTGACACTGACGGCGTGGCCGCTGTCCTGAATATTGCTGATCACCCCGGCCAACGGCGCGCAGAGGGTCTGCGAGGTGGGGTCGATGCACAGGCCATCGCCAATCACGCGGCCGGAAAATACCGGGTCGGGGACCTGATCCAGCGCCAGCAAAACCCCGGACAAGGGTGCCAGCAGTTCCAGGGGTTGAGATGTGGTCATGACTTCACCTGTTTGTGTTGTTCTTTAAAAATCATTGAGTCAATGCAAGGTTAGGGATGACGAAGATCAAAGGTGGGAGCGGGCTTGCTGTGGCGAGGGAGCTTGCTCCCGCTCGACTGCGCAGCAGTCGCAGGCGTTTGGGGGCGCTTCGCACCCCAGCGCAAGCAAGCTTGCTCGCCACAGTAAGCCCGCACACACGAGCCCGGATTACTTCCACCAATATTCGACCTGCACACCGACGTTCGACCCATGCCGCGCCGTGCCATAGGCGCCGGTGTCGGACAACGCCGAGCCCGCCGCCAGCTCATTGGCCGCACGCTTGGCCGCTTTGTTCCAGGACGCATAGGTGTAATACAACCGTACTTCCGGCCGCGCCCAGAACTCAGGGCCTTTGGGCGACCAGGTCGGGGCGAAGGTAAATTTGCTCAATTTGCGCGTACCGCCGGTGGCCTCGACCTGATCGTGCCCCAGCTCAGTGACCAGTTTGAATTGCTCGCTGAGCGCATACGCCGGGCGCACACCCAGGGACATCCAGTTCTGATCCTGACGCCCAGGGCGTACATCTTTCTGGTACACCGCCTCGACTTGCCCACCGAAACGCGGTGTCACCTGCCAATCAAAGAACTCCACGGCGCGGTAACTTTTGCTGCTTTTGTCCAACGTGGTATTGCCGGTGTAACCCAGGCCGGTGCCGGGGCCTTCGCCGTACTGCAGGGCAAACTTGTTCTTGCCACCCAGGAAGGCCGCCTGCACATGCTGCGCCGTCAGCGCCCAGCCACTGTTGGTGTCACGCCCACCGGCCTTGGCGATGTAGCTCAAGCCAAGTTCCAGTTCGCCACCGGGGTTGGTCTTGAAACCTGCGACGTTGAAGTCGTGACGGGTGGCGTATTCCTTCTGGTACAGGTTGTCCTTGCGCGACAGGGCGTAGCTGTATTTCAAACCGCCAATCAGCACGTCCTCGATACCACCACCGGTGGCGCTCTGGTTCCAGTAGTAGAAGTCGGAAATATGGATGTCGTTACGTTTGTAGTAACGCCGCCCGGCCCACAGCGAACCGCCATTGAGACTGGGCAGGTTGGACCATTGCGCATACATCTGTGGCATGCGCGCCGAGCCATTGTTTTCGCCCTGAAACTTCAGGGCGCGGTCGTACTTGTTGTAGAGGGAAGCCATGGCATCGACGCTGAGCACCGAACCGTCGTCGAAGGTCAGCAAATCCTGACGCAGTTCCAGCTCGGCGTACTGCTCGCATTCGTTACCCAGGCGGTATTTGGTTTGTGCACCCGGCAGTTGGAAACATTGCTGCTTGCCGCTGCCCGTTGACGTGCCCGCGCCGCTGCGCAAATACCCGGCGAACTCCAGGGCCTGGACGCCAAAAGGCACCGTGAGGCACGACGCTATAAGGCCCAGCTTTATTGTTGTTTTCATGAAGCGCTCCTTTTATTTTTATTGTTTTTTCTTACTGTCTTGCGTGACGCGATCACCTGTAGGAGCGAGCTTGCTCGCGAAGAACTTGCAGCTTCCACGCAACACCTGGAGGGGCGCGTTATCGTTGACGATCTTCGCGAGCAAGCTCGCTCCTACAGGGGCATTTCAACCCGTCAGGTGCAGCACGAAGGATTCATAGGGGCGTAGCACCACCGTGCTCGTGCGCAGCGGGCAATCGGGGTAGTTGCTGATCAACAGACGTTGCCCGCACATCGGGTTGATCACGTGGTCGGGCAGTTGGATTTCACACGGCGTGCCGTAGAAGTTGTTGAGCACCAGCAGGCGCTCGCCATGACCTTCGCGCAGGTACGCCCAGACCTGGCGATGGCCTTGCAGCAGTTGCCGGTAAACACCTTCCTGGATCAGCGGTTCGCGGCGTCGCAGGGCAATCAAGGCGCGGTAGTGATGCAGCACCGAGTCCGGGTCCTCCAACTGGCTTTCCACGTTGATCTGTGCGGCGTTAGCCGGGATGCCAATCCATGGCTCGCCACGGCTGAAACCGGCATTGGCCTGGTTGTTCCATTGCATCGGCGTACGGCCGTTGTCGCGGGACTTCTGCATGATCGCCGCCATGCTCGACGCCTCCGACTCTCCCGCATCGCGCTTGAGCCGGAAGATATTCAGCGTCTCCACGTCGCGGTATTGCGAGATTGTGTCGAAGCCCGGATTGGTCATGCCCAACTCTTCGCCCTGGTACACATATGGCGTGCCCTGGAGAAAGTGCAGCGCCGTGGCGAGCATCTTGGCCGAGACCACGCGGTGTTCACCCTCGTCACCAAAACGCGAGACCACCCGTGGCTGGTCGTGGTTACACCAGAACAGCGCGTTCCAACCGCCACCGGCCTGCATACCCATTTGCCAGTCAGAGAAAATCTGCTTGAGTTGCAGGAAATCGAAGTCGGCTTTCACCCACTTTTGCAGGTTGGGGTAATCGACTTTGAGGTGATGAAAGTTGAAGGTCATCGACAGTTCTTTCGACTCCGGCCGCGAATAGCGGATGCAGTGCTCCAGGCTGGTGGACGACATCTCGCCAACGTTGATCAGGTCATGGCCTTCGAAGACTTCGCGGTGCATTTGCTGAAGGTATTGGTGCACGTTCGGGCCGTCGGTGTAGAAGCGGCGGCCGTCGCTGTTGTCTTCGGGGAAGTCAGCGGGCTTGGAGATCAGGTTGATCACGTCCAGGCGGAAACCACCCACGCCTTTGTCGCGCCAGAAGCGCATCAACTTGAATACTTCGGCGCGCACCTTGGGGTTGTCCCAATTCAGGTCGGCCTGGGTGTGGTCGAACAGGTGCAGGTAGTACTGGCCGGTCTGCGCCTCATATTCCCAGGCCGAACCGCCGAACTTGGATTCCCAGTTATTCGGCTGGTCGCGCCAGATGTAGAAGTCGCGGTAGGGGTTATCGAGGCTGCTGCGCGCCTGCTGGAACCACTCGTGCTCGATGGAGGTGTGGTTGACCACGATATCGAGCATGAGCTTGATGCCGCGCTTGGCCGCTTCGCAGATCAGCAGGTCACAGTCGGCCATGGTGCCGTAGCTGGGGTCGATGGCGTAGTAGTCGCTGATGTCGTAGCCGTTGTCGCGCTGGGGCGAGCGCAGGAACGGCGTGACCCACAGACAATCCACGCCCAGCCACTTGAGGTAGTCGAGTTTGTCCACGATGCCCAACAGGTCACCGGTGGCGTTACCCGCGTGGCTGTGGAAGCTTTTGGGGTAGATCTGGTAGATCACCGAGTGTTGCCAGGTTTGCATGGTGGGTTCCTTCAGTAGAGTTGGGTGTTGGCCCTTCCGGCCTCATCGCAGGCAAGCCAGCTCCCACATTTGAATGTGTTCACACATCACTGTGGGAGCTGGCTTGCCTGCGATAGCGATCTTCAGGCGACCCGGTAACCAGGCCGAACGATCTTCATACTCAACATGCACGTCAGCGCAAACGGCACGACCATCGCCACGACCATGCCAATCACGAACATCGGAATGGCGCTCGGCACGATCGAGATAAACCCGGGCAGCCCACCGACGCCGATGGCCGAGGCCTGCACCTTGTTCAACGACAGGAAAATGCTGCCCAGCGCCGAGCCCAGCAGCGCGGCATAGAACGGGAATTTGAAACGCAGGTTCACACCGAACATCGCCGGCTCAGTGATGCCGAAGTAAGCGGAAATGGCCGAGGTCGAGGCCATGCTTTTGTCCCGCGCATTGCGGGTCATGTAGAACACCCCGAGGGCGGCGCTGCCCTGGGCCAGGTTGGACATGACGATCATCGGCCAGATAAAGGTGCCGCCCTGGGTGGAAATAAGCTGCAGGTCGACCGCCAGGAACATGTGGTGCATGCCGGTGATCACCAGCGGTGCATAGAGCAGGCCGAAAATCGCACCGCCAAGCATCGGCGCCAGATCAAACAGGGTGACCACGCCTTCGGTGATGAGGATGCCGAGGTGGCGGGTCACCGGGCCGATGATCGCCAGGGCCAGCACACCGGTGACGACGATGGTAGTGATCGGCACCACGAGCAGTTGGATCGCATTGGGCACCCGTGCCCGCAGCCACTTCTCGATGACGCTCATCACATAGGCCGCCAGCAGGATCGGCAGGATCTGCCCCTGGTAGCCGACCTTCTCAATCTGGAACCAGCCAAAAATATCGAAGTACGGCATGCTCTGGCCGTCGAGGCCGGCGACCGCCTTGCCGTAGTTCCAGGCATTGAGCAGGTCCGGGTGTACCAGCATCAGGCACAGCACGATGCCAAGGATTTCACTGCCGCCGAAACGCTTGGCCGCCGACCAGCCCACCAGTGCAGGCAGGAACACGAATGAGGTGTTGGCCATCAGGTTGATCAGGCTCCACAGGCCATCCAGGTTCGGATACGCCTCCAGCAGCGTCTTGCCCTCGATGAACATGCCCTGGGCACCCATCAGGTTGTTCACACCCATCAACAGGCCAGCAATGATCAGCGCGGGCAGGATCGGCATGAACACATCGGAGAACACCCGCACCAGACGCTGCATGGCGTTGGTCTTGTCGGCGCCCTTCTTCTTGACGTCGGCAATGGTGGCGGCGGCAAGGCCGGTCTGTTCGCGCAGGGCGGCGTAGACCCTTTCCACTTCGCCGGGGCCGATCACCACCTGGAACAGGCCGCCGGTAAAGAACGAGCCCTTGACCAGATCGACCTGGTTCAACGCACTGCTGTTGACCAGGTTCGGGTCTTTGAGCGCCAGGCGCAGGCGGGTTACGCAATGGGCGGCTTGCTCAAGATTGTCGCTGCCCCCGAGGTGCTCGAGAATCTCGCGGGCGATAGTCGAATAGTCGTGGCTCATGATCGTTTTCCACTGTGATTGTTTTTATGGGTGGCAGTCATTGGCAGCGCGCCGAGGGGAAAAGTACTCGTCTGTACGAGTTAAATCAACAACTCGTCTGTACGAGTTACACTTTTGTTTATTATTGCGAACTGCCTGTCAGATTTTCCCCCTGGCTGCACGGGTGCCCAATGGACAAACCCCACCTCTGCCACTAAGGTTCCTGCCTTGAATGCAAGCCAGGCACAGAGCCATCTCATGAGCAAATACAACCAGATCTATACGGATCTGCTTGCCAGCATCACCACAGAACGCCTGCAACGCGGTACGCGCCTTCCCTCCGAAACCGAACTGATGGACGCCTACCAGGCCAGCCGTGGCACCGTGCGGCGCGCCATCGAGCAGTTGCAGGAACGTGGCTTTGCGCAAAAGATCCACGGCAAGGGCACCTTTGTGTTGTCGCCCAACCCGATCGAGTTCCAACTGGGCGGCATCGTCAGCTTCCACGAGACCCACGCCGACCTGGGCGATGACGTACGCACCGAAGTGGTCGAGTTCACCCAGATCCCGTTGGAAGGGTCACTGCTGCAACACATCGAGGCCGAACCCGGCACGCTGATCACCCGCGTCAAACGGGTGCGGCGCATCGGCGGCAAACGGGTGATCCTCGACATCAACCACTTCGTCGCTGACCTGATCCCCGGCCTGGATCGAGAGATCGCCGAACAGTCGATCTACGCGTTTATCGAACAGACGTTGCAGCTGCAAATCAGCTATGCGCAGCGCACCATCGAAGCCCTGCCGCGCAGCAAAGACGACCAGGCACACCTGGACCTTGATGGGCAAAGCCATGTGATCGTGGTGAGTAACCAGACGTTTTTGCAGGACGGGAGGCAGTTCGAGTACACCGAGTCGCGGCATACGCTGGATAAGTTTTACTTTTCGGATATTGCGCGACGCTGAGCTGGACACAACGATGAATATTCCACACAAATGGCGTGAACAATTCCCCTGTGCGCTCATTGAACAACAAGCCATTGGCGAATCGCGCGCCGACGTCTTTCGTCTGCGCCAGGACGACGGTACAGATCTGTTCCTGAAGTCCGAGCCCCTCGAGGAACTGGGTGAGCTTGCAGACGAAATCGATCGACTGCGGTGGCTGCGGCAAATGAATCTGCCTGCGCCTGCTGTCGTGGATGAAATCACAGAAAGCCATCGCCATTGGTTGCTGATGACCACCCTACCGGGACGGGACTTGGCCAGCGCCCACGAGCTTTGCGCCGAGCAAATCATCAACATCCTGGCAACAGCGCTACGCACCCTGCACCAGCTACCCGTCACCCTCTGCCCCTTCGATCACGCCCTTGAGCGGCGCATCACACGTGCACAGGAGCACGTCAGCGCCGGCCTGGTGGACGAGACGGATTTCGACGACGAACGACTAGGCCAAAGCGCTGAGGATGTGTTTGCTGAACTGGTGGCGACTCAGCCAAGCACTCATGATCTGGTAGTGACCCACGGCGACGCCTGCCTGCCGAACTTCATGGCGGCAGACGGTCACTTCAGCGGTTTTATCGACTGTGGACGCCTGGGAGTCAGTGACCGTTATCAAGACCTTGCCCTGGCTGCGCGAAGTCTTGAACGCAGCCTGGGGCAGGCATGGGTGAAACCCTTTTTTGAGGTTTATGGTGTTGAGCCCGATGAGCAGCGTATGAAGTTCTATTGTCTGCTGGATGAGTTTTTCTGATTCAGCCTACAGCCTGAAATACAAAACCCCGGCACCAGGCCGGGGTTTTGTTATTCAGCGTTCACCTGCCAGTGCAGGCTCACTCCCACTCAATCGTCGCCGGCGGCTTGCTCGACACGTCATAAGTAACGCGCGAAATACCTTCGATCTCATTGATGATCCGCCCGCTGACGGTTTCCAGCAGTTCGTAAGGCAGGTGCGCCCAACGTGCGGTCATGAAGTCGATGGTCTCTACGGCACGCAGGGCCACGACCCACGCGTAACGGCGGCCATCGCCTACAACGCCAACCGATTTCACCGGCTGGAACACCACGAACGCCTGGCTGACTTTGTGGTACCAGTCGGCCTTGCGCAGTTCTTCAATAAAGATGTGGTCGGCGCGACGCAGCAGGTCGGCGTATTCCTTCTTCACTTCACCGAGGATCCGCACGCCCAGGCCCGGGCCTGGGAATGGGTGACGGTAGACCATGTCGTACGGCAGGCCCAGTTCCAGGCCCAGACGGCGGACTTCGTCCTTGAACAGCTCGCGCAGCGGTTCTACCAGCTTGAGGTTCATTTCCTCAGGCAAGCCACCCACGTTGTGGTGGGACTTGATCACGTGGGCCTTGCCGCTTTTCGCGCCGGCCGACTCGATCACGTCGGGGTAGATGGTGCCCTGGGCGAGGTATTTGATGTTGTCCAGTTTGTTGGACTGGGCATCGAAGACGTCGATGAAGGTGCGGCCGATGATCTTGCGCTTCTTCTCCGGGTCGGACTCGCCGGCCAGGTTGTTGAGAAACTGTTCCTCAGCATTGGCGCGGATCACCTTGACGCCCATGTTCTCGGCGAACATGGCCATCACTTGCTCGCCTTCGTGCAGGCGCAGCAGGCCGTTGTCGACGAATACGCAAGTCAGCTGGTCGCCGATAGCCTTGTGCAGCAAGGCAGCCACAACCGAGGAGTCAACGCCGCCGGACAGACCGAGCAGCACGTTGTCGGTGCCGACCTGGGCGCGCACCTGGGCGATGGCGTCTTCAGCGATTTTCGACGGGGTCCACAGGGCCTCACACTCGCAGATGTCGAGGATGAAACGCGACAGGATGCGCCCGCCTTGCTTGGTGTGGGTCACTTCCGGGTGGAACTGCACGCCGTAGTAGCGGCGTTCGTCGCTGAACATGCCGGCGATCGGGCAGCTTGGGGTGCTGGCCAGGATGTGGAAGTCTTCTGGCATCTTGGTGACCTTGTCACCGTGGCTCATCCAGACGTCGAGGCCGAACAGGCCGTCGGCATCGATGTGGTCTTCGATGCCGTCCAGCAGGCGGCTCTTGCCAACCACGTCGACACGGGCATAACCGAATTCACGCAGTTCGGAGCCTTCAACCTTGCCGCCCAGTTGCTCGGCCATGGTCTGCATGCCGTAGCAGATGCCGAACACCGGCACGCCCAGGTCGAATACCGCTTGTGGGCAACGCGGGCTGTTGGCTTCGTGCACGGACTCGGGGCCACCGGCGAGGATGACGCCTTTAGGGGCGAATTCGCGGATCGCTGCGTCGTCCATGTCGAACGGGTGCAGTTCGCAGTACACGCCGATTTCACGCACGCGGCGGGCGATCAGTTGGGTGTACTGGGAACCGAAATCGAGGATCAGGATGCGATGGGCGTGAATGTCGAGGGCCATGAAGTCAGTCTCGTCTAATGAATCAGAAACAACTCGGGGCTGAAAGAACAGCCCCGGTTACTTAACGTTTTGCTGGAAGGCTCAACCTACACGGTAGTTTGGCGCTTCCTTGGTGATCTGCACGTCGTGGACATGGGATTCAGCCATGCCGGCGCCGGTGATCCGTACGAACTCTGGCTTGGTGCGCATTTCTTCGATGTCGGCGCTGCCGGTGTAGCCCATCGAGGAACGCAGGCCACCCATCAGTTGATGGATGATCGCGCTCAGGGTGCCTTTGTACGGCACACGGCCTTCGATACCTTCCGGTACGAGCTTCTCGGCGCCTGCCGAAGAGTCCTGGAAGTAACGATCGGAAGAGCCTTGCGCCTGGGACATGGCGCCCAGCGAACCCATGCCACGGTAAGCCTTGTACGAACGGCCCTGGAACAGTTCGATCTCGCCTGGCGCTTCTTCGGTACCGGCGAACATCGAGCCCATCATCACGCAGGAGGCACCGGCTACGATGGCCTTGGACAGGTCACCAGAGAAACGGATGCCACCGTCGGCGATCAACGGTACGCCAGTGCCTTCAAGGGCAGCGGCGACGTTGGCGATGGCGCTGATCTGCGGCACGCCCACACCGGCGACGATACGCGTGGTGCAGATGGAGCCTGGGCCGATACCGACCTTGACCGCATCGGCACCAGCTTCGGCCAGGGCCTTGGCGGCAGCGCCGGTGGCGATGTTGCCGCCGATCACCTGCACGTCAGGGAAGTTCTGCTTGACCCAACGCACGCGGTCGATCACGCCTTTGGAGTGGCCGTGGGCGGTGTCGACCACCACCACGTCAACACCGGCAGCGACCAGCGCCGAAACGCGATCACCCGTGTCTTTACCGGTACCGACCGCAGCACCAACGCGCAGACGACCTTGGTCATCCTTGCTGGCCAGCGGGTAAGCCTTGGCTTTTTCGATGTCGTTGACGGTCATCATGCCTTTGAGGGCAAATTTGTCGTCGACGATCAGCACGCGCTCGATGCGGTGCTTGTGCAGCAGCTCGCGCACATCGTTCTTGTCGGCGCCTTCCTTGACGGTGACGAGGCGCTCTTTAGGCGTCATCACTTCGCGGACGGTGACTTCAAGGCGGTTCTCGAAACGCACGTCACGGGAAGTGACGATGCCGACCAGGTCGCCATCGTGCAGCACCGGGACGCCGGAGATGTTGTGCATGCGCGTGAGTTCGAACAGGTCACGCACGGTGGCGTCGGCTTCGATGGTGATCGGATCTTTCACCACACCGGCTTCGTAACGCTTGACCTTGCGCACTTCGGCAGCTTGCTGCTCGATGGTCATGTTCTTGTGGATGATGCCGATGCCGCCTTCCTGAGCCATGGCAATGGCCAGACGGGCTTCGGTGACGGTGTCCATGGCAGCGGAAACCAGGGGAATATTCAGCTCGATGCCACGGGTTAGGCGGGTCTTGAGACTGACTTCGTTAGGAAGCACCTCGGAATAACCGGGCACTAGGAGAATGTCGTCGAATGTCAGAGCTTCTTGGCTGATACGCAGCATCGCGGGGGCTCCCGAGCGGGAAAATGGAAGCGCGCCATTATATACATGCACCCTGCCGGGCTCAATGTAAAACTCTGACAAACTTGGTAATACTGATAGATGGATTAAAGCTCGACTTTGACCCAGCTCATTTTCTGGTCCAACCAATCGGCAAATTCGTCGATAAAGCTCTGCTTGAAGCCCGCCTCCGCCCAATTGTTGAAGATAAAGCCCAGGTTGGAAAAACCGCATTCCTGCAAGAACAGGAAGCCATTGATGTCGTCTTCATGCCCACATAGCGGGCAGGTGAAGTTATCGGTGTGGCCGGGCATCCAGTCTTCCAGGCTTTCGAACAGCGCCTCGCCGACTTCCTTGAGGCACTCCGGGCAGCCGGCTTCTTCAAGGAACCCCTTGGCCGGCGTGTAGATGCAACGCTTGTAGATGATTTCCAGGCCATTGACCGGCTCGTTGAACGGCAGCGCTTCAGGGTGCAGCACCACCGCGCGGGCACCATCGGCCAGGGCGTAGCCCATGCGGTTGCCGGTACGCCCGCAAGTGGTGAGCTCTTCCTTGATGATGTTCTTGCGCACCAGCCAGCGCACAATCGCCCGGGCGCGGGGTTCGTGGACGGGCAAGGTGGAGATTTTCGGGACAAGGATGCTTTGGGAATTCATGGGAGCCCTGCGGTGTGGCTATTGGCGCCATCGCGGGCAAGCCCGGCTCCCACAGTTGATCGCATTCCAATGTGGGAGCCGGGCTTGCCCGCGATGACGCCCGGGAGGACGGCAGCTTAATCCCTGAAAAAATCAGGTCAAGTACTCACATACCGCCCGATCAACGCAATACCACTGACCAATACCAACCAGGTCACCAACCGCACGAACGCCTCACGGGACAGCCGCATCGTCAGCCTGCGCCCACACCACAGCCCCAGGGCCATCGCCGGCAACAGGCAAACCGCCAACACCAATAACGGCAAATCTGTATACACCCCGGCAATCAGGAACAGACTCAAGCGCACGACCGTACTGCAACTGATCAGCGCGCTTTGCGTGGCCCGCGCCGCGTCCTTGGGCAAACGGCTGTTCAGGTAAATCGCATATAAAAAGCCGCCACTGCCGAATAGCGCCCCAAACAGCCCCCCAACAGTGCCCATGGGAATCGACCAGCCCGCTGCCAGCTGAGTCGGCCGTGCCTTCACCGCCAGGCTGTAAATCGCGTAGGCGCTGATAAACAGGCCCATCAACAGCAGCAACAGGTCCGAATGCAGGTTGAGCAAAAACACCACGCCCAGGGTGCAGCCGATGGCCATGCAGGGCAGCAACCGCAACAGTTCTGGCTTGTTCACATCGCGCCGCGTTTGCAGCAGGCCGCCAAACGCCGCGACAAAGTCCAGAAGCACCAGCAACGGGATGATCTTCGACAGCGGCATAAACACAATCAGGATCGGCCCGGCGACCAAGGCCGTCCCGAACCCGGCAATGCCAAACACCACATAGGCCAGCACCACACCCAGGCCGATCACCAGCCAATCCACAGCCCCGAACGACCACTGACTCATCAACTCAACCAGGCTCATGGGTTATTCCTTGTTAGACATGGCCTTCACTTTAGCCATTGTCGACTGTTGCGACTAATATCTTCAAAGCTAGCCACTCATCTCAAAAAGGCATGACTCGTGATCTCCACGCGGCAACTGCGTTACTTCGTCGAAATCGCCGAGCGCGGCAGCTTCAGTGCCGCGGCCGAACGCCTGTTTGTGGCGCAGTCGGCCTTGAGTCGGCAAATCAAGGAACTGGAAAATCAACTGCAAACCCCATTGTTCGAACGCACCGCACGCCAACCGCGGCTCACAGCGGCCGGTGAAGCGTTCTACCCACGGGCGCGCAATTTGTTGAGTGAGTTGCTCAAGGCCAGCGAAGTGGCGACCCTAGTAGGCAATGGCCAGCTTGGCACGCTACGCCTGAGTCACTCGAGCACAGTGCCGATGAGCGGCGCGTTATTGCACGGCATCAGCACCTGGCTAGAGCGCTGCCCTGAAGTATCGGTGGATATCGCCAAGCTCTCCTCCGAAGCCCAGTTGGAGGACATCGCCGAGGGTCGCCTGGACGTCGGCCTGCTGCGCTTGCCCGTACTGCGCCAGCGCGACGGCGTGCGTGTGCTGCCGTTGTACACGGAGCCGTTGGTGCTGGCGGTGCCGCCGAATCATCCGTTGGCACGCAGCGACGCGCCTGTGGAGTTGGCGCAGCTAAAGGACCAAGCGTTTATCTCGATCCCCCATCCCCAACGCGGCGGGCTGAGTTATCTGTCGGCCGAATTGTGCATGCGTGCAGGATTTTTCCCCAAGGCCGCACGGGTGATGTCGCGCAAGACCACGCAGTTGCAATTGATCCAGGCCGGTTTCGGTATTGCCTTGTTACCAAAATCCATGCAGGACATCGCCCCGCCCGACGTGCACTTTCTGCCCCTGGCCGACCCAGACTGCCACAGCACCGTAGCCCTGGCCTGTGCGCAAGCGCCAAACGCGCTGGTGGAGCAATTCTGTCAAACCCTGCACGAATGCCTATAAACTGCCGCCCATGATTAAAGATCCTTTTGCCCGCTTGGGCCTGGACCGCGAAGTCCTGACTGTCAGCCAGCTCAACGGCCGCGCGCGGGTGTTACTGGAAGACGTGTTCACCAATATCTGGGTAGAAGGCGAGATCTCCAACCTCGCCCGCCCGGCTTCCGGCCATGTGTATTTCACCCTCAAGGACAGCGGGGCCCAGGTGCGTTGCGCGCTGTTTCGCAACAACGCTGCACGCGTGCGCCAGGCGTTGAAGGACGGCCTGGCGGTCAAAGTGCGTGGCAAGGTCTCGCTGTTCGAGGGGCGTGGCGACTATCAACTGATCCTCGACACCGTGGAACCTGCCGGCGATGGCGCGCTGCGCCTGGCCTTCGATGCCTTGAAGGAAAAGCTCAGCGCCGAAGGCCTGTTCAGCGTCAAGCGCAAGGTGCCGCTGCCCGCGCACCCACGGCGTATCGGCATCATCAGTTCGCCGACCGGCGCGGTGATTCGCGACATCATCAGTGTGTTCCGCCGCCGGGCGCCGAACATTGAACTGACACTGATCCCGACCGCTGTCCAGGGCCGCGAGGCGATCCCGCAGATCGTGCGGGCTCTTAAACTCGCCGATGCCCGCGGCTTCGACGCGCTGATCCTGGCCCGTGGCGGCGGCTCACTGGAAGATCTCTGGTGCTTCAATGAAGAAGCCGTGGCCCGAGCGGTGGACGCCTGCGTCACGCCCATCGTCAGCGCCGTCGGCCATGAAACCGATGTGTCGATCAGCGACTTCGTGGCGGACGTGCGCGCTCCGACGCCCTCCGCCGCCGCCGAGCTGCTGGCACCGGACGCCAGCCATCTGGTGCGCCAGGTAGACAACCTGCATCGTCGCCTGGTGATGCTGATGCGCAACCGCCTGAGCCACAGCCGCCTGCGCCTGGAAGGCATGGCCCGGCGCCTGCGTCACCCGGGCGAGCGTTTGCGCCAGCAGGCCCAGCGCCTGGATGACCTGGACATGCGTATGCGCCGCGCCTTCGAGCGCAGCCTCAATACCCGCCGTGAGCGCCTGATCCGCCTGGAGCCCCGCCTCGCCGGCCAACATCCAGGCCGCCAATTGGCGCTGTTGCGCCAGCGCCTGGACAGCCTTGCCGAACGCCTGCCCCGAGCCATGCGCGAAGGTCTCAACACACGACGCCTGCAACTGCAAAGCCAGGTGCAGACGTTGCAGGTGGTCAGCCCGCTGGCGACCCTGGGCCGTGGCTACAGCATCCTGCTGGACGAACGCGGCCAGGCGATTCGCAATGCTGCACAAACCCACACCGGCCAGCGCCTGACCGCGCGCCTGGGTGAAGGTCAACTGCAAGTGCGGGTGGAAGACAATCACCTGACCCCCGTCACCCTTTCGCTACTGGATTGATTGATGCCACGTCTACTGAGTTTGTTGCTGCTGTGCCTGTCCATGAATACCTACGCGGACAGCTATATCACCCGCACCTTGAACAAACCGGTGCCCGGTGGTGTGGCCGTGGTCGAACTGGGACCGGCCGCCACGGCGCCCAAAGCCACTTACCAAGGCAAACCGGTGCTGGTGGTCAAAGAACAGGACAACTGGCTAGCCATCGTCGGTATCCCGTTGACGGTCAAGCCCGGAAACGAGCGCATCAGCAGCGGCGGGCGCAATTTGCCGTTTATCGTCGGTTACAAGAAGTACCCGGAACAGCGCATCACGCTGAAAAATAAAAGCCAGGTCAACCCTGACCCGGCCCAGCTCAAGCGCATCGAAGGCGAGTTGGCAGTACAGCTCAAGGCTTACCGCAGTTTCAGCCCCACCCTGCCGAGCAACCTGGTGCTGGACAAACCGGTGAACGGCCCGTTGTCGAGCAAGTTCGGGGTGCGGCGCTTCTTCAACGGTGAAGAGCGCAACCCGCATTCGGGCCTCGACTTCGCCGTGCCGGCCGGTACGCCGATCAAGACGCCCGCGAACGGCAAGGTGATTCTGGTTGGCAATTACTTCTTCAATGGCAACACGGTGTTCGTCGATCATGGCCAAGGCTTTATCAGCATGTTCTGCCATATGTCGAAGATTGACGTGAAGGTGGGCCAGCAACTGAAGCGCGGCGCAGTAGTGGGCAAGGTCGGCTCGACGGGCCGTGCGACCGGGCCGCATATGCATTGGAATATCAGCCTGAACGATGCACGTGTAGATCCGGCGATCTTTATCGGCGCTTTTCAGCCCTGAGCGCTGTCCAATGCCCTGCCCCCGGACATATCGCTACATTTGCAACCGGAACCAACCCACCGCTGCCCCTCACTTAATTGGCGACTTACAAGGACCGTAACGACACATTTCGATTAAGTGATGAGGTTGTTTCTATGTTTGCGCCAGCCAGCTCTACAGTCCAACGCCCTTTGGATCAACATCACACCTTTGCCCCACCCGCCGAAACGCCTCCCCCCCAAGGAAAAAGCCAGACCGCCCCCCGCGCAGCGCCTTCGACGTACGCCCCTGACGATCTGCCTTTACCCGATTCGCCAAGTACGCCACCTGCCACTGTTCTCCCTTCACGCACTGTCAGCCTCATAGAACAACACAACGAAGCCACCCATTCGATACAGGAGCTCTACAAAGAGCAACCGAACTTCAAGACCTTCCTGCGGCAACAACTGGCCACACTGTTTCCTGACCAACCCCATCTCAATGCCGCAGACCTCACCTTCAAGCGTTGGCGCAAGCAAGACGATGGCAGTATAAAAACGCTGTCCGTAGAACCCCTTCTCGACGAACTGAATAAAGAAATCCAGGAACAGCTGCGTAATCCTGGGAAAAAAGCAGGCGAAGATAACAACGTACACGTGGGCTTGTTCACGCAAGGCAGCGCCGGTGTGCCCCCTACCCTGATCAACTCAGCACACTCATTGCACACGATTGCTCAGCGCATCATCCAATACGCGACAGCGCAGCAGACGTTCTGGACCACACCTCGTCAAAGCCCGCAAAACCCGCAGGTGCGAACCACGCCACAGAACGAGCTACTGGCCCTGCACAAGCGACAGCTGGCAACACTGGCCGCAGCTCGCGCCAACGATGGCACCTTGAGCCCGGCAAGCAAGCAACTGATCGACACAGCGCTGCAATACCCCACCTTGGCCGAGCGAGAAAATACCTTTGCTGACGGTGCCCGCCCTGGGGTGTACCCACTCACCGTGGATGACGGTACTGAACGTGGGGCGCTGTTGGCGGGTACCTTCCTCATCACCCAGACCGACGGCTCCTTCGCGACTGAGCCCACATGGCCTAAAGGTCGGTCCTTGTCGCTCGGTGACAGCCATGGTCCGGTGGTTCTGTACACCCCCGGCGAAGGGTTCGAGGAGTTCGCCACGCCCGCCCAAGCCCGCGCGGCATTGGCCAAGCGCCTTGATCAAGGTGGGGTAAACGCCGAACTGTTGCTGCAAACGCTGCCGCTGGCGCTGCAAAACCGAGCAGAGCAGCCTTCGGGAGATGACCTGACACTGCGCATTGAGCCTTTGACCGCAGATGTTCTGGCAGAGGGCATTCCGTGGATGCTCAAGCGCCAGCAAGAAGAAATCAACAAGCAGCTCACCGAGACACTGACGGCCGCTACGCCAGGCAACCCACTGACAGACCCGACGTCAACCCAAGCCATTGATGACGCCGCCGACTGGTCGTACCAACTTGATAGCAGCAATGCACTCTTGGCCTACCACGCCAAGCTGATCGAAAAACAACAACCCGAGTGGTTGAAAAACCTGACCCCGGCTCAAGAAGCCATCTTTCTGAACCTGGAACGGTCGGAGAAAAAAAGCACTGACGCGTTACTTCCAAGGCTTCAAAAAATCCCTTCCCTGTCAGACTTCTCCCGCGACAGGATGAACGAGGCGATCAAGAAGCTGTATCCGACTGCGCAGATTGATGCCGACAAATTAAAGGTGCAGATAGACGAAACCACGATCCAGGACAACTCGACCGACTTCTTGATTGCCGACCTGGCCATGTCAATATTGGGTAAACACATCACTACCTCGTCAGAACAAAAACATCTTTCACTGACTGATCTGGCACTGAAAAACCCCACCGGTTTTCTTCCAAGAAGTGTCAAGAAAACGACCACCCTCACACTGACCCTGCCGCTGGTTGACATAAAGGGCAATCCGATTCCCGATAGCAATGGCAAGCCGATCATACTCAATGATGAACAGCTTAAAGCCTTGATCAACACGGCGGATGTGGGAGGCCAATACGACAAGCTGCTTAAAAAAGAACTGGCACCTGATGCCCCTTCGGATCTGCGCGAGGCATGGAAATCCAACCTGAGTGATGCCATGGAGAAAGATGCGTTTCTAGCGCAGCTCAGCCCTACGGCCTATAAAGAGCAGGCCGCCGAAGACAAGAGCAGCAAACGCGCAGCGCAATGGGTTACGGCAATCCTGGACCACCCCAACCCCGCCAACCGCCCCAAGGTCGATGGTCAAAGCATTATCGCCAATGCCCTGCTCGACTATGGACAACCGATTCATGGGGTTCTGGTGATTGGCAACAAGGTCGATTCATCATTGGTGCTGTACACGCCCAAAGCGCCCGACGGCATCGCGTTTCGCGAAGTAGCGGACCAGAAAGCAATGGACGCCTTGCTGAAAAAAGACGAGTGGAAAGCCTACATCGCGGACAGAAAATCACCGGTCAATAAAGATGATGTGGCTAAACGCAACGAGGCGATCAGGGATATCCCCAACAATCCGTTCACCGTCCTGTCGCCCGACAAAGTCTTGGATATAGCCGTCAAAGAGATAAAGGTCGCGTTCGGCGGCTCGGTACTCAAACCCATAGAGGGTAATGTTCAGGATCATCTCTATCAGCAAAACGTTCAGATGATAGTAGACAAGGCAGACCATCAATCAGTCAGCAGTGCGCAAGTGGCCCAGCAATCGTTCATCAATAAAGCCACGTTTGGCGTCGAAGTGGGCATGCTATTTCTGGATTTTTTGCCAGGTGTCGGCAAGGCCGCAAGAACCGGGACTCATCTCAGTAAAGCCGCGTTAGTTGCTTTGCGCACCAACAGGAAACTTTTGCCCAAGCTCATAAGCAAACCCGGCCTGGCGCATACGATCCATGTTGACTTCGCACTGGCTACAGCAGGTATCAAGGGTGTGCGTGCCGCGCCACTACGCCCCGTCTTCAGATCATCGACAACGACGAGCGCGCCTGTGCCACGTCAAGGGCCCAGCACGTCGACAGGGACGCCCAGCGCTCCATCGTCAGCAAGCGCCTCCACCAGCAGCGGCGTAACCACCGCCGCCACGCGCCCCTCGACCAACGCGGCCATTCCAAACCGCGACTTGAGCGCCTACACCGTGCCCAATGAGGTCATCAGCGGCCGCCCCCTGCGGCCCGACGGCACTTACAACGTGGGAGATAACTGGTACGTGCGCTTTACCGACAGTACCGGTGCGAACGGTGTTTACCAGATCGACTCGGCATTCCACGCTCGCAGTGGACAGGTCAATATCATTAATCCCAATGCCCCAGCGACAGCATCCAGAAGCAGCAGGACAGTGGCCTCCCTGCAATCGGCAGGCAACGGGGAATGGCGTATCAATCAACTGCCTGGCGGCAGGCGCGGTAGAGAACGCAAGCAAATGCATGAATGGCCGGTGAATTACACCGATTACTTGCTCTCGGGAGGACTTGATATGACCGCAGCAGGCGTTAACAGACGCTTTGCGACACGCTGGTTCAGAGAAGGAGCGAATGAAAGCTATGTCAATCAAGCCTTAGCGCCTACACCTCGTCCGAACATGCCTGCTATAACGCCAAACGCATCACCGGGCGAACTGGCACGTGAGCTGCTACGCACCTCAAACGGCATTGTATTTGGAGAGCAACACAATCAGATTGCTACCAACGTCATGCTGATAAAGAACATGCAGGCCTATGCAGATGAAGGCGTCACAACCCTTTATCTGGAAGGCGCTGAATGGAATGGCTTCACAGGTTACACAGCCGATGAAATTTCACGCATCCCCCCGCAGCCCCGCAATCGTATTTATAAACCCGAAGTCCCTACGCGCGAGAATGTGCTGGCCGCCGCACAGCAACACGGCATCAAAATCGTAGGTATCGAACATGAACATCTGACGATGCACTCAACTCGCCCCTTTGACGATGACGTTGCTAACCTTCGGCATACCACTGATCGATTGCGAGAGCTCAACTACTTCGCCAGCAAGGTTATTCAGCAGACCCCTCCAGGGGAAAAGTGGATTGCGGTGGTGGGTAGAAGACATATGAACACCACCCAGGGCGTGCCCGGCATCGCTGAACAAACCGGGGCCATCAGCGTGGGTGTATACGATGCAACGCCCGGCGCCAGCAGTGTCGCCGTCAAGCATACCGGCCCGCGTCCGGCGCCTGAAGAACGGCTCGCCGCCAATGCAACGGTGGGAGACTACCAAGTCCACCAGAACGTTGACCCTTACCTTAAAACGCCTTGATCGACCTGATGACGGCGCGCGGGCGGTAGCAGCGCACCCCGCCGAACACACCTGCCTGGCGTTACCACCTCACCCTCAAGCGAGGGGACTTCGAAGCAGGTTGTTGAGCACCTCTTACAATTTCGCCAGGAACCATCCGACATCCAACACTCACCTATCTCATAACTTACACGGAGCGTAATGAGCATGACCTGACCAGTGGAAATTCGAAACCTGTGAGACTCACTCCATGTTCTCTCTTACCCAAGCTTTGGCAGCCCGACACCAACAACAAACCCTGAGCACTTCTGCAGCCACCACCTCCTCCTCTCCTCCCACGCCTTCCAGCACCACACAAGAGCTCCCTCCCGCACCAACAACCTACGCTCCCGACACGCCTCCCGTCCCCACCTCTTCCGGCATAACCAGCGCCCAACTGCGTTACCCCAAGCTGGAGAAACACTTCAAACCCAGCAAGCAGTTAGCCTACACCGTTGAACACGGCCTCTTGACGGAGGACATGCAACGCCTGCACAACCAACAGCCGAGCTTCAAAACCTTCATACAGGCGCAACTTGAACAAGCATTCCCCGCCGTCAGGCCGCTGAATGCCGAGACAATGAGCGTCAATCGTTACCGCACTGACGGCAATCAGGAATCACTGGCGTCGTCCGAGCCTCTGATGACCGCCCTGGCCAGGATGGTTCAAGACATCCTGGCTAATCCCAATAAGCTGATGCGCCCTGAGCGCAACATAAACGTCGAATTCACTCATCGCAGAAGCCTGGCCGACCTGGCAATGCCCGCCGCCACCGCAGGCACATTGCAAACCATCGCGCGCAGCATCGCCACCCAGTACCCAGAGGCGATTGAACACTACTGGAACACCCCCAGCCCGGTTCGGGAAGAACCGAGCAAGCAAGAGTCGCCGCTCAATCAATTGCTGACCCTGCACAAACGCCAATTGTCGAGCCTGGCCGCCCTGCGTGTCAGCGATCAAACCCTGAGCACAGAAAGCAAAGCACTGATCGACGACGCGCTGCGATACCCCACCCTGGATGCCCGGGAAAAAAAATTCGCCAATGGTGCTCGCCTTGGCGTATATCCCCTCACAATCGATGACAAAACCGAACGCGGTGCAATGCTGGCGGGGGCGTTCCTCATCACCAAAAGCGACGGTTCACATGCCACGTCGCCTACCTGGCCGAATGGGCGCACGCTTGAGCTCAACGACACCAATGGTCCCGTCGTGCTGTACACGCCCGGCGAAGGATTCGAGGAGTTTGCCACGCCCGCGCAGGCACGCCAGGCATTGGCAGACCGGCTGGATCAAGGCGGCATCCAGGCCGAACTGTTGTTGCAAACCCTGCCACTGGCCCTGCAAAAAAGACCTGATGGTTTTTCCAGCGATGACCTGATGCGCAGTGTCTCGCCATCTTCCGGTGATGTGTTGGCAGAAGCCGTACCTTGGATGCTCAGACGCCAGCAAACAGAAATCAACGCAGGCATGAGCAAAGCACTGACCTCAGGTAACGGCGCCAACCCCTTAGTCGACAGCGCATCGCTTCAAGCCATAGACAATGCTGCGGACTGGTCTTATCTGCTCGATGGCAGCAATGCCATGCTGGCCAGGGACGCCAAATTGGCCGACAAAAACCAACCCGAGTGGCTGAAGAATCTGCTCCCCGGTCAGGAAGCGGTGTTTTCACATTTGGAACAGGTGCAAGAGAAAAGCCTGAATACGCTGGCGCCACTGCTCGAAAAAATCCCATCCCTGGGCGCCTTCTCCCGCGACAGACTGAATGCGGCCCTCAACAAGCAATACCCGGGGGCGATAGTCGATGCTGATCAATTAAAGGTACAGGTGCACACCCGCACTGGCGTCCACGGCGGCCGGGGTACTGGCCAGCCCCTCTATTCCAAAAATGACCCCGTCTCTCTAACCGACTTGGCGTTGAGCAATCCCAGTGGTTTTCCAGCCATCGAGAGAGGCACTTTTACCGATGTAAAAATGACCTTGGCGCTGCTGGACACACAAGGCAAGCCTGTCCGGGACTTGGCTGGCAAACCGGTGATCCTGGACACCGAGAGCCTTAAGAAACTGGTCAATGCCGCCGATGTCGGCGGCGAATACACCAAGCTGCTTAAACAGGAAATGGCCACTGACACCGGTTCTGATAGCGCCGCACAATTGCGTACAGCCTGGAAAGCCAGCCTGGAAGACGCCATGTTCAAAGAGGCGTTTTTGTCAGAACTCAATCCCGACGCGTACAAAGAACAAGCGCACGAAAAACCTGCCACCAAACGCGCGACGCAGTGGGTTGATGCAGTATTGGCCTACCCCGACCCCGTCACACGCCCGCAGGTCGATGGAAAAACCATTGTGGCCAATAGCCTTGTCCATCGCGGGTTGGCGGTGCAAGGCGTGATGGTGATCGGCAATCAGACGGACTCGTCGCTGGTGCTTTACACCCCCAAGGCTCCCGACGGCATCACATTTCGCGAAGTGGCAGACCGCAAAGCCTTGGACGCCCTTCTGGCTAAAGGCGAATGGACCTCCTATATCGCGAAAAGGAAATCGCCAGTCAGTAAAGATGAGATCGCTGAATTCAAGGAAGCCCTTAAAGATAGTGCGTACAACCCTTTGAAGCTGCTCTCCCCCGAGCTGATCATTTCATCGACCAAGCTATTGGGCAGCGCGATAAGCCTCAAGCCAATCGAAGGCGATGTTCAGGATCACCTGTACAAACAACACGTACAGATGGTGATCGACCGCGCGGATCACCAGTCCGTAAGCAGCGCGGAAGTGGCGAAGCAATCCACCCTGAACAAAATCGAGTTCGGCATTGAAGTGGCCTTGATCTTCGCGGACCTGTTACCTGTGGTCGGCAAAGGTGTGTCCACAGGTGTTCGCCTGGGCAAAGCCGGTGTGACGGCGCTGCGCGCCAATAGCAGAATCTTGCCGCACTTGATCAAAAAACCTGGCTTGGCACGGACGATCTACAGTGACTTCAGCCTGGCTGCCACAGGCATCACCAATCTTCGCGCCGCACCGATGCGGCCGGTATTCAGATCCACCGTCCAAGCCGGCCCGCTCGCCACACGTTCAGGTCCCAGAGCGTTGCCGGCACCCACCAGCCCTCCCACTGCGGCGGCCTCCACCAGCAGCGGCGTCACCACCATTGCCACCCGCCCCTCGCCCACCGCCGCTGCGCCCAACCGCGACCTGAGTGCCTACACCGTGCCGAACGAAGTCATCAGCGGGCAACGCCTGAGGCCAGACGGCACTTATAACGTGGGTGACCATTGGTATGTGCGTTACACCGACAGTACCGGTACAAACAGGGTTTATCAGATCGACTCGGTGTTTCACGCGCGCAACGGCCAGGTCAATATCGTCAACCCCAATGCTCCGCTGACGGCGCCACGCGGCAGTAGAATCGTGGCGTCCCTGCAATCGGCTGGAAACGGGGAATGGCGGTTGAGTGAACTACCTGGTGGCCGAGGCAAAAGGGGGAGAACTGCACCACCCGACGACACCTATATGGACCGTGTTCTTTCGGGCACCGCGGCCCATGACATTACTGGAAGTCCAGCCATTACCGGGCACATTCGGCGCTGGTTCAGGCGCGACATGATCAACCTCTACAACTCCATACGAACCAACGGGATACCGACTCGCCCTTCGATGCCCATGCTGAACAGCAGCAACACACCGACGGAGGCCATTCAGAAAACGTTGTCGCAGCCCGATGTACGCGGGCTGGTCATCGGCGAACTTCATCATGAGCCTGCAGCCTATCAACTGGTGATCGACCAGTTGGATAACTTCGCAAAAAACGGGGTAACCACTATTTATCTTGAGGGCGCACCTTTCTTTCAAGGTTCTCCGAAAGTCAGCGACGCCGCCTTACTACCGTCTGATGCGCCCAGCCTGGGGCTACATCCCTACGACTCCGACTACACGGGCGGACCGACAATGCTCGACATAATCAGCGAGGCAAACAAGCGCGGAATCAAGGTTGTGGGACTCGAACACCATCAGTTGACTTGGCATGTGGATAATGCAGCAGGCAACCTCAGGAATATGCCAATGGATCAATGGCAACAAGGCCGCCTGCAAGAGTTTAACTACTACGCAGCAGAAATCATCAAACGAACCCCGCCCGGCGAAAAGTTCGTCGTCTTGGTCGGGAAAAACCATATGAATACTTTTGATAATGTACCGGGTGTCGCTGAGTTGACCGGTAGCGTCGGGATATCCGTAACCCCGGCGCCTAAAGGCAGTCCGACCGTTGTCAGCCAACCTCCCCATACACCTCCTCCGCCATTGAAATTCATGCACGGAGGCGTCCCCGAGCCCGCTGGAGACATTCATATCGAATACAACATTGACGCAATCACCGTATAACGCCCCCACGAGGCAAGCCTCTCGACAGAAGATTCGAGAGGCTTACGATTGCGCCACAAGGAAATCAATAGCAATATAAGACATGCAAGCCTATTAAAAACGAAATAAAACCTCAAAAAAAACCAAAATAGTAGAAATTATCTCAATTTTTTCTCACAACTTGCCATCCTTCCGCCCCGCGGTTAGGGTTGACCACATGAAAACCTCTCACACCCTCATTCAGCTCCGTCAGCACCGCAGCCTGTGCCTTGTCAGCGCACGACTGCCAGGCTGAATCGATCTGCCTCGTCTTTAAGCTTTATCCCCAAAAACAGTTCTACGGCAGGCCGCCTTTTCTCGGCCCCTACAACAAAGGATTTCCCGATGAGCATGCTCAAAGACCCGTCTTCGAAATACCGCGCGTTCCCGACCATCGATATCCCGGATCGCACCTGGCCATCGAAGACCATCACCACCGCGCCGATCTGGTGCAGCTCCGACCTGCGTGATGGCAACCAATCGCTGATCGAGCCGATGGACGCCGCGAAAAAGCTGCGTTTCTGGAAGACCCTGGTCTCTGTAGGCGTGAAGGAAATCGAAGCCTCGTTCCCGGCCGCCTCGCAAACAGACTTCGACTTCGTGCGCACCCTGATCGAAGACAACCACATCCCCGAGGACACCACCATCCAGGTGCTGACCCAGGGCCGTGAAGACTTGATCGCACGCACCTTCGAATCCCTGCGCGGCGCCAAAAAAGCTATCGTGCACTTGTACAACGCCACGTCGCCGTCGTTCCGACGCATCGTGTTCAACCAGGACAAGGACGGCATCAAGGCTATCGCCGTCAACGCGGCCAAGCTGTTCGTCAAATACGCCGCCCAACAGCCTGAAACCCAGTGGACCTTCGAATACTCCCCGGAGACGTTCAGCGCCACTGAGTTGGAGTTCGCCAAGGAAGTCTGCGACGCGGTGATCGAGGTGTGGAACCCGACGCCCGAGCACAAGATGATCCTCAACCTGCCGGCCACCGTTGAATGCGCCACCCCTAACATCTATGCCGACCAGATCGAGTGGTTCGGTCGCCATATCAACCGTCGTGACAGTGTGATCATCAGCCTGCACACCCACAACGACCGTGGCACTGGCGTGGCGGCCACCGAGTTGGGCCTGATGGCCGGCGCTGACCGTGTGGAAGGCTGCCTGTTTGGCAACGGCGAGCGTACGGGTAACGTCGATTTGGTCACCGTGGCGCTGAACATGTACACCCAGGGCCTGGACCCGCAGTTGGACTTCTCCGACATTGACGGCGTGCGCAAAGTGGTCGAGGAATGCAACCAGATCCAGGTGCACCCACGTCACCCTTATGTCGGCGATCTGGTACATACCGCGTTCTCCGGCTCGCACCAGGACGCGATCCGCAAAGGCTTCTCCCAGCAGAAAGACGATGCGCTGTGGGAAGTGCCGTACTTGCCGATCGACCCAGCCGATATTGGCCGCAGCTACGAGGCGGTGATCCGCGTGAACAGCCAGTCGGGCAAAGGTGGCATCGCCTACCTGCTGGAACAGGAATACGACATCAGCTTGCCGCGTCGTATGCAGATCGAGTTCAGCCAGGTGGTACAGGCCGAAACCGACCGCGTAGGCCTGGAGATGACCGCGCCACAGATCTACGCCTTGCTGCAGCGTGAATACCTGCAAGCCAACACCCCGTACGCGTTGGTCAGCCACCGCCTGCAGGAAGAGAATGGCAACAGCTTTGTCGAGGTGGAAGTCTCCGGCAAAGGCCAGGGCGAAACCAACCTGCATTGGAAGGGCAAAGGCAACGGTGCGTTGGAAGCGCTGGTAGCGGGCCTGCCGATTGGCGTGGAGATCATGGACTACAACGAGCACGCGATTGGTGCGGGTACCAATGCCAAGGCGGCGGCCTATATTGAACTGCGCGTGAACGGCGAACGCCCGGTGCATGGTGTGGGGATCGATGAAAACATCACTACCGCCAGCTTCAAGGCGCTGTTCAGTGCGCTGAACCGTTCGTTGAGCCAGTTGGAAGCCAAAGCGGCGTAATCGGATGCTGAAATGCGAAAGGCCCCTGGGTGTGAATCCAGGGGCCTTCTCGTTTCAATACCTTGTAGGAGCGAGCTTGCTCGCGAAAAACCCAAAGGCACCGCTGGCAATCTGATAACGCTGCGTTATCGTTGGCGCTTTTCGCGAGCAAGCTCGCTCCTACAGGAACTGAAAGCTATCGGCATCCAGGTTCGCCGGGAACCGTGTACGGTAAGCTGCCAGTTCCGCCGCATCCAGGATCACCTGAAACACCCCATCCGCTTCCCCCGCACTCAGCAAAGTCTCACCCTGGAAATCCAACACCTGGCTATCGCCGGTGTAGGCAAAACCCTTGCCGTCGGTGCCCACCCGGTTCACCGCCGCCACGTAACACAGGTTCTCAATGGCCCGCGCCGGCAACAGCCGATTCCAATGCTGACGCCGAGCGCCCGGCCAGTTGGCGGTGTACAGCAGCAGGTCCGTATCCTGGGCATCGCGGCTCCATACCGGGAAGCGCAGGTCGTAGCAGATCAGCGGACGAATGCGCCAGCCTTTCAACTCAAACAACACCTGGCGCTCGCCGGGGGTGTAATGGTCATGTTCACCGGCCATGCGGAACAGGTGGCGCTTGTCGTAATGCAACACCTCGCCATCCGGCCGCGCCCACAGCAGGCGGTTGCGGTGGCTGCCATCGGCGGCCTGGATGATCACACTGCCGGTAATCACGGCCTGATACTTTGCCGCCTGGGCCTGGAGCCAATGATGGGTGGGGCCGTTTTCCGGCTCGGCGAGGGTTTCTGATTCCATCGAAAAACCGGTGGTGAACATCTCTGGCAGCACGATCAAGTCGGCGCCTTTGGCCTGCTCCAGCAGCAACTCGAAGTGCTCGAAATTGGCCTGGCGGTCATGCCAGGCCAGGGTCGTCTGCACCAGGGCAATGTTCAGATTGGGCAGTACACTCAGATCACGCATAGTTTTTCCGCCGCTTGTCGCAACGTCTCCTCGCGTTTGGCAAAGCACAGGCGCACCAGACGCTGGCCTTGGGGTGGGTGCTGGTAGAACACCGAAACCGGAATGGTCGCCACGCCATGTTCACGGGTCATCCACAGGGACATGGCCACGTCATCCAGGTCAGGGCGAATCTGCGAGTAATCCACCAGTTGGAAATAAGTGCCGGTCACCCGGGTAAAGCTCATGCGCGATGGCGCCAGCAGGTCGCAGAACAGGTCCCGCTTGGCCTGATAGAAGGCCGGCAGTTCTTCGACATGTTCCGGGTGTTCGGCCATGAAGTCCGCCAAAGCGTACTGCAAAGGGGTGACGCCGCAGAAGTTGACATATTGATGCACCTTGCGCAGTTCGGCGCTAAGGGCCGGTGGCGCGACCACGTAGCCGGTCTTCCAGCCCGTGACGTGATAGGTCTTGCCGAATGAGCTCACCACGAACGCCCGCTGATACAGCTCCTCATGGGCCAGTACGCTGACGTGGGGCACGCCGTCGAACACCAGGTGCTCGTAGACCTCATCGCTGACCAGGTAGATATCGCGGTCGCGGATCAGTTCGGCCAACTGGTCCAGCTCGGCACGGCTGATCAACGCACCGGTGGGGTTGTGCGGGCTATTGAGGATGATCATGCGCGTACGCGGTGAAAGCGCAGCCTCGAGTTTCTCGAAGTCCAGGGCGAAGCCTTGCAGGCTCAGTTGCACATGCACGCAGCGGCCACCGGCCAGTTCAACCGAAGGCTCGTAGCTGTCGTAGCTGGGGTCGAAAACGATGACTTCATCGCCGCTGCGAATCACCGCCTGAATGGCACAGAAAATCGCCTCGGTGGCCCCTGGCGTAATGGTCACTTCAGTGTCGGCATTCACCTTGACGCCATAGCTGCGGGCGATCTTGGCCGCCACTTGCTGGCGCAGCACCGGCAGGCCAGTCATGGGGGCGTACTGGTTATGACCGAGGGCGATGTGCTTACCCACTGCATCGAGCAGACTCTGCGGGCCATTGAAATCGGGAAAACCCTGGGACAGATTGAGCGCGCCGGTTTCGGCGGCGAGTTGCGACATGGTGGTGAAAATGGTCGTGCCGACGTTTGGCAGCTTACTGGTGATCATGGGAGCCCCCTTCGGGTGAGCTGCAAGTTTTAAGCTGCAAGCTGCAAGCAGGTCAAGGGGCAAACCGTCAGGCACAAAAAAGGGCTCCGAAGGAGCCCTCTCTTGCAGCTTGTCGCTTACAACTCGAAGCTGCCGTTACTTCTTATCACGGCGCTTCTTGTCGGCCTTCTTGTGGTGAGTCATCAAACGACGCTTCTTGTTCACCTGACGGTCGGTCAGTGTGTTCTTGTTGCCTTCGTATGGGTTCTCGCCACCCTTGAACTCGATACGGATCGGCGTACCGACCAGCTTCAAGACACGGCGGTAGGTGTTTTCCAGGTAACGCACGTAGGACTTGGGCACCTTCTCGATCTGGTTACCGTGAATCACGATAATCGGCGGGTTGGCACCACCCAAGTGGGCGTAACGCAGTTTGATCCGGCGGTTGTTGACCATCGGTGGGGCGTGTTCGCCCACCGCGTCTTCCAGAATCTGGGTGAGACGGTTGGTCGGCCAGCGGGTGACCGCAGACTTGAACGAGTTCTGGACGGACGCGTAGAGGTTGCCCACGCCGGTGCCGTGCAGTGCCGAGATAAAGTGGATATCGGCGAATTCCACGAAGAACAACCGGCGCTGCAGCTCGATCTTGACGAAATCACGCTCGCTCGGCGTCATGCCGTCCCACTTGTTGATCGCGATCACCAGGGCGCGACCGGCTTCCAGGGCAAAGCCCAGCAAGTTGAGGTCGTGGTCGACCACGCCTTCGCGGGCGTCCATCACGAAGATCACCACGTTGGCGTCTTTGATCGCTTGCAGAGTTTTGACCACGGAGAACTTTTCAACTTCTTCGTGGATCTTGCCGCGCTTGCGCACACCGGCGGTGTCGATCAGCGTGTACTTTTCCTCGTTGCGTTCGAACGGGATGTAGATGCTGTCGCGGGTGGTACCGGGTTGGTCGTAGACGATAACGCGGTCTTCACCGAGCATACGGTTGACCAGGGTCGACTTGCCGACGTTCGGGCGGCCAATGATTGCGATCTTGATGCCGTCTTTTTCGCTCGGGCCAGGAATGCGCTTGGCTTCCTCGCCTTCAGCGACGATCTCCTCCTCGCCCTCTTCTTCCTCGACGTCATCCTTGGGGAAGTCGCGCAGGGCGATTTCCAGCATCTGGGTGATGCCGCGGCCGTGGGCACCGGCGACCGGGATCGCGTCGCCCAGGCCCATCGGGCTGAACTCGGCACGGGCCGCCTCAGGATCGATGTTATCGATCTTGTTGGCGACCAGATAGGAACGCTTGTTGCGTTTGCGCAGGTGCTCGCCAATCATCTGGTCGGCAGCGGTGTAGCCCGCGCGGGCGTCCACCAGGAACAGCACCACATCGGCTTCTTCGATAGCGAGCAGCGACTGCTCCGCCATCTTTTCGTCCATGCCATGCTCGTCACCGGAGATACCACCGGTGTCGACAATAATGTAGGAGCGCCCTTGCCACTTTGCCTCACCGTATTGGCGATCACGGGTCAGACCGGACAAGTCGCCGACAATGGCGTCGCGAGTCCTGGTCAGGCGGTTGAACAAGGTGGACTTGCCGACGTTAGGTCGGCCCACCAGGGCGATTACGGGAACCATGCGGCTCTCCACTTCGTTATTTCAGAAAATACAAAAGCCGCTGCAGGGCAGCGGCTGGTGCTCGGGGCAGCATCGTCAGATGCCGCATGCCCCGCCGAAGCAGGGCCGCCTGGGGGTTACCCCAAGCATAGTCAAATCTTTACTTGATGGTCAGGGCTTCCAGCTTGCCGCCGTTGCCATACACATAAAGCATGTTACCCACCACCAGCGGACGCGCACGCAGGCCGTCGCTGTCGATACGCTGGCGACCGACAAAACGACCGTCCACCTGGCTCAGCAGGTGCAGGTAGCCTTCGAAGTCACCCACCGCGACGTAGCTGGAGAAGACTTCCGGTGCCGACAGTTGACGGCGAGCCAGGGAGTCATTGCTCCACAGTGCAGTGGTGGAACGCTCATCGACACTTTCAACGGTGCCGGATGCCAGGCTCACATAGACGCTGCCAAACCCTTGGGCGACACCCGCATAGCTGGAAGCATCACGCTGCCAGTTGATGCGACCGCTTTGCAGGTCCAACGCGGCAACACGACCCTGGTAGGTGGCGACGTAGAGGGTTTCACCCGACAGCAGCAAGCCGCCGTCGATGTCTACAACGCGATCCAATTCGGAACGACCTTGCGGGATGGCCACACGAGTTTCCCAGGCCGGCACGCCGTTCTGGGTATTCAAGGCAACCACTTTACCGGTCGACAGGCCAGCAACGGCCAGGTTGTTGGTCACAATCGGACCACTGGTACCGCGCAGGGTCAACACCGCAGGGGTGCTGTCGTACAACCAGCGTTGGTCGCCGGTGGAGGCATCCAGGCCGATCACGCGGTCGTCCTGGGTTTGCACCACGACGATATCGCCGTTGGTCGCCGGTGCCGAGAGCACTTCACTGGTCACGCGGGCGCGCCATTTCTCTTCACCGGTGCTGGAGTCCAGCGCGACCACGTCACCCTTGAGGGTACCGATCAGCACCATGCCGTAGCCGACGCCCACACCGCCGGAAACCGGCAGTTCGAGGTCTTTCTTCCACTTGATGTCGCCGTTCATGCGATCCATGGCAACCACGACGCCAGTGGAATCAGTGGCCACGATGTTGTCGCCGTCAATCGCCGGCTGCAACAGGTTGTAGAGGTCGCCCTGCCCATCACCAATGGATTGGCTCCATTGTTTTTGCAGGACCACTTCTTCCTTGAAGCTGGTCAGCTCGGCAGGAGGCAGTTCTTTTTTGCTGTTGCTGCTGCAACCCGCGGCCAAAACGGCCAGAGCCAGCAATGCTGCATGTTTCCAACGGATCACGTCACGCATCCCCTTTGGCCAAGTCGTCGAGCTTGATTTGTAAGCCACCGACCGCCGCTTCATCAGACAGCGCCGCCTTGGCTTTTTGGTACGCAGCATGGGCTTCGTCGGTACGACCCAATTGGACCAACAGGTCGCCCTTGAGCTCTTCGCGAGTGGCCACGAATGCCTTGTCAGCATCGCCGTCGAGCAGTTTGAGTGCTTCGTCAGCCTTGTTCTGTGCCGCCAATACCTGTGCCAGGCGCTGACGTGCGATTTCACCCAGGGTCGGGTTGGTCGGCTTGTCGGCAATGGCCTTCAGCTCGGTGGCGGCGTCATCCAGCTTGCCGGTGTCGACCGCGACTTTCGCGACGAACAGGCTGCCGTACTGGGCGTAGGTGCTACCGCCGAATTCGTTCTTCAGCTTGCCGGCCAGGTCTGCCACCTGCGCAGGGTCAGGCTTGCCGTCCGGGGTCAGGGTAGTTTCCAGCAGTTGCTGATAAACGATCGAGGCACCTTGGGACTGGTTGGCCTGATACTTGGTCCAGGCTTGCCAGCCGAACACCACCACTAGCGCCAGCAGGCCACCTGTGACCAGGGGCTTGCCGTTACGCTGCCACCAGTCCTTGAAGTCGGCCAGTTGCTCATCATCAGTACTCGACACCCCAATACTCCTTAATCGCTAAATTCGGCTGTTCGACAGCTTCAACCCTGCACAACGCAGGTGGCCAAGTGCGCAGCGAGCGCATCAAAGGCAATGTTCTGTTGTTCGCCCTGGCCACGCAGGGGTTTGAAACCTACCACTTGCTGGGCCAGCTCGTCATCGCCGAGGATCAGTGCGTAAAGCGCACCGCTCTTGTCGGCCTTCTTGAACTGGCTCTTGAAGCTACCAGCGCCGGCATTGATCTGCAGGCGCAGGTTGGGCAGTTGGTCACGTACTTTTTCGCTCAAGGCCAGGGCCGCCAGTTCGGCAGCCTCGCCGAAGGCGCACAGGTACACGTCCACCTGACGGGAAATCTCTTCTGGAACCTGCTCCAGGGTTTCCAGCAGCAGGATCAGCCGCTCGATGCCCATGGCAAAGCCTACGCCCGTGGTCGGCTTGCCGCCCATTTGCTCGACCAGGCCGTCGTAGCGACCACCGGCACACACGGTGCCCTGGGCGCCGAGCTTGTCGGTGACCCACTCGAACACGGTCTTGCTGTAGTAGTCGAGGCCACGCACCAGCTTGGGGTTGATCACGTAGGGAATACCGGCTGCATCCAGACGAGCCTTGAGGCCCTCGAAATGCACGCGGGACTCGTCGTCCAGGTAATCAGCCATTTTCGGCGCATCGACCAGCACGGCCTGGGTATCGGCGTTCTTGGTATCCAGGACGCGCAACGGGTTGGTCTTCAGACGGCGTTGACTGTCTTCGTCCAGCTTGTCCAGGTGGGCCGACAGGTACTCGACCAGGGCTTCGCGATAGCGCCCCCGGGACTCGCTGGTGCCCAGGCTGTTGAGTTCAAGCTTGACCGCATCGCGGATGCCCAGTTGGCCCCACAGGCGCCAAGTCAGCACGATCAGCTCGGCGTCGATGTCCGGGCCGTCCAGGTTGAAAACTTCGCAACCGATCTGGTGGAACTGGCGGTAACGGCCTTTCTGCGGGCGCTCGTGGCGGAACATCGGGCCGATGTACCACAGTTTCTGGGTCTGGCCACCACCGGTGATGCCATGTTCCAGTACGGCGCGAACGCACGCGGCCGTGCCTTCCGGACGCAGGGTCAGGGAGTCGCCGTTACGGTCTTCAAAGGTGTACATCTCTTTTTCGACGATGTCGGTCACTTCACCGATGGAGCGCTTGAACAGCTCGGTGAATTCGACGATCGGCATGCGGATCTGCTTGTAACCGTAGTTATCCAGCAGGCGCGCGACAGTGCTTTCGAAATAGCGCCACAGTGGCGTCTGCTCCGGCAGGATGTCGTTCATGCCACGAATGGCTTGCAGAGACTTGCTCACATCAAATCCTTAAGTTCGTTCAATCAGCCGCGAGCGATCAGCGCTGCGTCAGCGGCGACCTTCTCGGCCGCTTTCTCGCGGATCAGCTTTTCCAGCTCATCCACCAGATTGTCATTCGTTAGCTTCTGCGATGGTTTGCCGTCGATGTAAATCAGGTTCGGTGTACCACCGGTCAGGCCCACGTGGGCCTCTTTGGCCTCACCCGGCCCATTGACCACACAACCGATCACTGCGACATCCAGCGGCACCAGCAGGTCTTCCAGGCGCAACTCCAGGTCGTTCATGGTTTTCACCACGTCGAAGTTCTGCCGCGAACAGCTCGGGCAGGCGATGAAGTTGATACCACGGGAACGCAAACGCAGGGATTTGAGAATGTCGTAGCCGACCTTCACTTCCTCTACGGGGTCTGCCGCCAGGGAGATGCGGATAGTATCGCCAATCCCTTCGGCGAGCAGCATACCGAGACCCACCGCAGATTTCACTGTGCCTGAGCGCAAACCGCCCGCTTCAGTGATCCCCAGGTGCAGCGGTTGCACGATTTCCTTGGCCAGCAGGCGATAGGCTTCTACGGCCATGAACACGTCCGAGGCCTTTACGCTGACCTTGAAGTCCTGGAAATTCAGGCGTTCAAGGTGTTCAACGTGGCGCAGTGCCGACTCGACCAGCGCCGCCGGAGTGGGCTCGCCGTATTTCTTTTGCAGGTCTTTTTCCAGGGAGCCGGCGTTGACGCCGATGCGGATTGGAATACCGCGATCACGGGCAGCGTCCACCACGGCACGCACGCGGTCTTCACGCCCGATGTTGCCGGGGTTGATACGCAGGCAGTCCACACCCAGTTCGGCCACGCGCAACGCGATCTTGTAGTCGAAGTGAATATCGGCAACCAGTGGCACCTTGACCAACTGCTTGATACGACCAAAGGCCTCGGCTGCGTCCATGTCCGGAACGGACACCCGCACGATGTCCACGCCAGCCGCTTCCAGACGATTGATCTGGGCCACGGTGGCGGCCACATCGTTGGTGTCGCTGTTGGTCATGCTCTGCACTGCGATGGGGGCGTCGCCACCCACCGGCACCGAGCCGACCCAGATCTTGCGCGATACGCGACGTTTGATTGGAGATTCGCCGTGCATGACTATTGTCCCAACTTGAGGCGAGCAGTCTCGCCACTGGTGAACGGCGCCACGTCTACAGGCTGGCCGTTGTAGGCCACTTGCGCGCCACGGGCAAAGCCCAGACGCAGCGTCAAAGGAGGCTTGCCGCCCTGGTCAAGCGTATCTCCCTTACGCTTCAAACCGCTGAACAGCACTTTGCCGTTGCCATCGGTGACCTGCGTCCAGCAATCAGCGATGAAGGTAATTTGTACGCGCCCATCACCGGCGATCAATGCCGGGGTGGTGGGAGGCGACATCGCCGGCGCGGCTGGCGCAGGGGTCGCAGGTGCAGGCGTCGGAACCGCCGGAGCCTGGGCCACGGGTGCTGCCGGAGCGGTCGGAACAGCCGGAGCCGGTACCGCAGCAGGGGCCGTGCCAGCGTCTGGCGCGGGTTGCTCGGCAGTGGCCGGCGCTTGCGGCGCGGCTTGCCCTTCTACCACGGCCTGGTCTTCCGGCTCGTCCAGGGGGTGAATCTGGGTGGTGCCGTCGGCGCTTTCGACTTCGACATGTTCCATGGCGTTGCTGGTCAGGTCTTTGTTGCGCTGGGACGTCTGGTCTTGCCACCAGACGAAACCGCCGCCGATCACGGCAATCAGCAACAACAAGCTGACAATCCGCAAAATCGTGTGGGAAACCCGCGTTGGCTCTTCGATACGCCCCAACCCATGGACATTACTGCCCTGGGCGTCGGTGCCGGTAAACTGGTCGAACTCCTGGACCAGCACAGCCTGGTCGATACCCAGCAATTTGGCATAGGCGCGGATATAGCCGCGGGCAAAAGTGTGCCCAGGCAGCTTGTCGAACGCGCCGGCTTCCAGGTTGGCCAGCGAGGTGCTGGTCAAATTGAGCTTGAGGGCCACTTCCGCCAGCGACCAACCATTGCTTTCGCGGGCCTGGCGCAAGGTTTCGCCTGGGTTGACGCGATTAGCTGCTACATCTTCCGGGTGCGCGGCTTTCATCATTGCTCCGACAGGTATTGCTGATATTCCGGCGTACCGGGATAGAGTCGTTCGAGTTGCTGGCCAAAACGTGCGGCCGTGTCGTGTTCTTCATGAACGGTCGCCAGGCGCACACCGAGCAATAGACTACGTGCATTTTGCCCGCTGAGCAGGCTAAAACGCTCGTAATAGTCACGTGCCGGCACATAATGCCTGTCTTCGTAAGACAACTCAGCCATTTCGAGCAATGCCCGTGGCTGGCGACTGTTCAGGTGCAGGGCTTTTTCCAGCTGCTGGCGAGCGCTGTCGCGCTGACCGAGGCGCATCGAGGTCACACCAAGGTTCTCGAACACCCGCGAACGCTGCGGGTAGAGGGTATCGGTGGCGGCTTGCTGGAAATAACGTGACGCCAGGTCGTACCGTTGCTGCTCGAACAGGAAACTGCCGTAGTTGTTCAGCAGCCGCGGATCGGCAGGGCGGGAGGCCAGGGCCTTGTGGAAATAGCGGTCGGCCAGCTCCGGCTCGGCCTGAGCCTGAAATACCAAGGCCAGCGCGGCATTGGCATCGGCATCATCGGCGTCCAGCTCAAGGGCCTTTTTCAACGGCACCTTGGCCTGCTCGCTCATGCCTTGGCGCAGATACCCCAAACCCAGTTGCACATAGGCAACTCGCGCCTCATCACGGCCTTTATCAGTGCGCAACGGGCTGTCATGGCCCGATGAAACGCAACCGGCCACCAGGCCGATAAACAGTAAAAGCAGCGCAAGGCGCAAGGGCATAGAGATCCTCTCTCAGATTCGATTCACAGCGATTTGCGGCAAATCTTCAGCGGCGTTAAGTTCGCGCACGGCGATATAACGTTCACTGCGGCGGGTGCGGTCCATCACCTGCCCTACCAATTGGCCACACGCGGCATCGATGTCTTCACCACGAGTGGTTCGCACAGTGACGTTATAGCCGGCCTGGTGCAGTTGATCCTGAAAACGACGGATGGCGTTGTTGCTCGGCCGCTCGTAACCAGAATGAGGAAACGGGTTGAACGGGATCAAGTTGATCTTGCACGGGGTGTCCTTGAGCAATTCGATCATCTCGACCGCGTGCTCCAGTTTGTCGTTGACGTCCTTGAGCATGGTGTACTCAATGGTCAACACACGCTTCTCACCCAGGGTCGCCATATAACGCTGGCACGACTCGAGCAGCATCTTAAGCGGATACTTCTTGTTGATCGGCACCAATTGGTTACGCAATGCGTCATTAGGTGCGTGCAGCGACAACGCGAGGGAGACGTCGATGTGCTTGGCCAGCTCATCGATCATCGGTACCACGCCGGAGGTCGACAGGGTCACACGGCGCTTGGAGATGCCGTAGCCCAGGTCGTCCATCATCAGATGCATGGCCGCAATCACATTGTCGAAGTTCAGCAGCGGCTCACCCATGCCCATCATCACCACGTTGGTGATGGCACGGTCGACGGTCGCCGGGACGCTGCCAAAGGATTTGTTGGCAATCCACACCTGGCCGATAACTTCGGCGGCGGTGAGGTTGCTATTGAAGCCTTGCTTGCCGGTGGAGCAGAAACTGCAGTCCAGGGCACAGCCTGCCTGGGACGAAACGCACAAAGTGCCACGTTTGCCCTGGGGAATGTACACGGTCTCGACACAGCTGCCGGACGCCACGCGCACGACCCACTTACGGGTACCGTCGCTGGAAATGTCCTCGCTGACCACTTCGGGACCACGCACCTCGGCAATGGCCTTGAGCTTGTCGCGCAGGGCCTTGCTGACGTTCGTCATGGCGTCGAAATCGTCGACGCCAAAGTGGTGAATCCACTTCATTACCTGACCGGCACGGAAACGCTTCTCCCCGATTGAGTCGAAGAATTTCTCCATTTCCGGCTGAGTCAGACCCAGCAGGTTGGTTTTAACAGTCGATGTAGTCATGGATTCACCCTCACTCTTTAAGCCGATGCTTAGCGAGCGGTTACTTCAGTAGCAGCGAAAAAGTACGAGATTTCGCGAGCAGCGGCAGCTTCGGAGTCCGAACCGTGAACAGCGTTGGCGTCGATGGACTCAGCGAAGTCAGCACGGATGGTGCCGGCAGCTGCTTCTTTAGGGTTGGTAGCGCCCATCAGCTCACGGTTCAGAGCGATAGCGTTTTCGCCTTCCAGAACCTGAACAACAACAGGACCGGAGATCATGAAGGCAACCAGGTCGCCGAAGAAGCCACGAGCGCTGTGCTCAGCGTAGAAGCCTTCAGCTTCAGCCTTGGACAGTTGCTTGAGTTTCGAAGCTACAACCTTCAGGCCGGCTTTTTCGAAACGAGTGGTGATCTCGCCGATGACGTTTTTTGCAACAGCGTCAGGCTTGATGATGGAGAAAGTACGTTGAACAGCCATGGTGTAACTCCAGAAACGGTAATTTACGAAAAATTAAACCCGCGAATTATACGCGGGTTATTGGGTATTGCCTAACTGCGTAAAGGGAGGCGTCAGTCCTGTTCTTCTTTCCAGGCAGTCTGGATAGCTTCCAGAACCTTTTCACCACCGCGATCACGCTCATCTTCGAACCCTGGCAACGCCATGACCATGTCACGCAAAGCTACAAAGTTCAGGGAGTAAGGATTCAGATCCGGGTTGGCATCGGCCAACAGGATAGCGATCTCTTGTACATCAACCCATTTAAGACTCATGACACTTCCTTGAATCAATGCGGCGCTTCGGCCGCATGGTTGAGCGAATATTTCGGGATTTCAACGGTGAGGTCTTCAGTTCCCACTTTCGCCTGACAACTCAGGCGCGACGTCGGCTCCAGGCCCCACGCCCGATCAAGATAGTCTTCTTCCAGGTCGTCAGCCTCATTGAGGCTGTCGAAACCTTTACGAATGATGCAGTGACACGTGGTGCAGGCATTGACGCCGCCACAGGCACTTTCGATCTCGATGTGGTTGTCATGGGCAACGTCAAGCAGGGACTTGCCGGTCTCCGCCTCCACGACCATGCCCTCAGGGCAATGTTCGGCATGCGGTAGAAAAGTGACCTGCGGCATCAGTTATTCCTCAATTTCGTTCAGGTTGCGGCCCGCCAGCGCGGCTTTAACCGTCTGATCCATACGGCGGGCGGCAAAGGCATCAGTCACTTGCGACAGGCGCTTGGTCTGTTGCTCGATGGCGTAGCCATCGCTGCCTTTCATCAGTTCGGCCAGTTCCTGCATTTGCAGGTCAATGACCATGCGTTCTTCGGCATCAAGCAGGCGCTCACCGTCGGCTTCAAGGGCGCCCTGCACCGCTTCGAGCAGGCGCTGGGCATCCACTTGCTGCTCGCGCAATACGCGGGCGACCTTGTCGTCACCGGCATACTGGAACGAGTCCTTGAGCATCTTGGCGATTTCGCCATCGGTGAGGCCGTAGGACGGCTTCACCTGGATGCTGGCTTCAACGCCGGACGCCAGTTCGCGCGCGGCAACACTGAGCAAACCATCGGCATCGACCTGGAAGGTCACGCGAATCTTGGCGGCACCGGCCACCATCGCCGGAATGCCGCGCAATTCAAAGCGCGCCAGGGAGCGGCAGTCGCTGATCAGCTCGCGCTCGCCTTGCAGCACATGAATCATCATGGCTGTCTGGCCGTCTTTGTAGGTGGTGAAGTCCTGGGCACGTGCGACGGGGATGGTGGTGTTACGCGGAATCACCTTCTCCATCAGACCGCCCATGGTTTCCAGGCCCAGGGACAACGGGATCACGTCGAGCAACAGCAATTCGCCGCCATCGCGCTTGTTACCAGCCAGGGTATCGGCCTGGATGGCAGCGCCGATGGCGACGACTTGATCCGGGTCGATTTCGGTCAGTGGTTGGCGCCCAAAGGCTTCGGCTACCGCTTCACGCACGCGCGGCACGCGGGTGGAACCGCCTACCATGACCACTGCGCCAACGTCTTCCAACTCGATACCGGAATCACGCACAGCACGACGACAGGCTTTGAGGCTGCGGGCGACCATCGGCTCGATCAGCGCATCAAACGCTTCGCGAGTCAGTGGCGCCGACCAATTACCGTAGCAAACGTCAACAGAAGCAGCGTCAGTCAGCGCCTCTTTGGCCGCACAGGCAGTTTGCAGCAGGTTGCGCTGCGCGCCTGGGTCCAGGTCGGCCGACAAGCCGGCACTGCTGATGATCCAGCCAGCAATGGCGTGATCGAAATCATCGCCTCCCAGAGCGCTGTCGCCGCCGGTCGCGAGCACTTCAAACACACCGCCGGTCAGACGTAGGATCGAAATATCGAAGGTGCCGCCGCCCAAGTCATAGATAGCAACCAGGCCCTCAGCGTGCTGATCCAAGCCATAGGCTACAGCGGCCGCAGTCGGCTCGTTCAGCAGGCGCAGCACGTTCAGGCCGGCAAGTTTCGCCGCATCCTTAGTGGCTTGACGCTGGGCGTCATCGAAATACGCCGGAACGGTGATAACCGCCCCTACCAGCTCACCACCCAGGGTGCTTTCTGCACGCTGGCGCAGCACCTTGAGGATATCGGCCGACACTTCCACCGGGCTCTTGGGCCCCTGGACAGTGTCGATGAACGGCATATGGGACTCGCCGCCGACAAAGCGGTACGGCAGTTGGTCACCCAATTGCTTGACGTCGGACAACCCACGCCCCATCAAGCGCTTGACCGACAACACGGTGTTCAAGGGGTCTGCAGACGCGGCCAGCTTGGCCGATTCGCCCACTTCAGTGCGATCAGCGTGATAACGCACGGCGGACGGCAGGATCACCTGCCCATCGGCGTCAGGCAGTGGCTCGGACAGGCCGCTGCGCAAGGCAGCAACCAGGGAATTGGTGGTGCCCAGATCAATCCCGACCGCCAGGCGACGCTGGTGCGGTTGAGGGCTTTGGCCGGGTTCGGCGATTTGCAGTAGAGCCATGGTAATCAGGTCTTATCTGTCTATCAGGCGTGCATCACGGGCAGCACTGGGTTAATCGTCGAGGCGCTCTTCTAGCTGGCGCACTTCGTAGGTGAGCTTGTCGAGGAACTGCATGCGCCGCATCAGGCGTTCGGCCTGTTCGCGTTGCGCCGCATCATCCCAACAGGCTGCGAAGCTTTCGTTGAGCTCATCCTGGGCGGTTTTCAGACGACGCTTGAAGACCGCGACACCCGCCACATCGGCTTCGTCCTGCAGTTCTTCGAGTTCTTCACGCCATTGCATCTGCTGCATCAGGAAGTCCGGGTCATGCACGGTGACTTCCATCGGCAACTCGCCGCCCTTCATCGCCAGCAAATAGCGCGCGCGTTTGGGGGGGCTTTTGAGCGTCTGATAGGCTTCGTTGAGGCTGGCCGATTGCTCAAGGGCCAAGCGCTGCTCACGCTCGGAAGCGTCAGCGAAGCGGTCCGGATGCACCCCACGCGCCAATTCACGGTAGCGCGTGGCGAGCTGCTCAAGGTCCAGCCGAAAGCTCGGCTGCAGCTCGAATAAAGCGAAATGACAAGGAGTACCCACGAGTAGCCTCAGATGTTGAAGCTTTCGCCGCAGCCACATTCACCGCGCACGTTAGGGTTGTTGAACTTGAAGCCTTCGTTCAACCCTTCCTTGACGAAATCGAGTTCGGTGCCGTCCAGGTAGGTCAGGCTTTTGGGGTCGATAATCACTTTCTCGCCGTGACTTTCGAACACCTGATCCTCTTCAACCACCTCGTCGACAAACTCCAGCACGTAGGCAAGGCCGGAACAGCCCGTGGTGCGTACACCCAGACGAATCCCCTCACCTTTACCGCGCCCATTCAGGGAGCGGCGAATGTGCTGCGCAGCCGCTTCTGTCATGCTGATAGCCATCGTTGACTCCTTACTCGTCGCCAAATGCTTAGATCAAGCCTTTCTTCTGCTTGTAGTCGCGAACTGCTGCCTTGATGGCATCTTCAGCGAGTACGGAGCAGTGGATTTTCACTGGCGGCAGCGCCAGTTCTTCGGCCAGTTGGGTGTTGCTGATGGTGACAGCCTCATCCAGGGTCTTGCCTTTCATCCATTCGGTCGCCAGGGAGCTGGAGGCAATGGCCGAACCGCAGCCGTAAGTCTTGAATTTGGCGTCTTCGATAACGCCAGCATCATTGACCTTGATCTGCAGGCGCATCACATCGCCGCACGCCGGGGCGCCGACCATGCCGGTGCCGACATCAGGATCTTCCGCGTTCATCTTGCCGACGTTGCGCGGGTTTTCGTAGTGGTCGATGACCTTTTCGCTGTAAGCCATGGTACTGAATCCTCACTCATCAGGGCCGCTCTGGAACCCTGTAGAAACGCCTGCGTTTTCCGCCACGTTCCTACAGAGCTTGGGTGGCGGCTTCTATAGTTAGTGTGCCGCCCACTCGATCTTGGAAATATCGACACCGTCTTTGTACATGTCCCACAGTGGCGACAGAACGCGCAGCTTGTTGACGGCTTCGCAGACCTTCTGCGCGGCGTAGTCGACTTGCTCTTCAGTGGTGAAGCGGCCGAACGTAAAGCGGATCGAGCTGTGTGCCAGTTCGTCGTTACGGCCCAGGGCGCGCAGTACGTACGAAGGCTCAAGGGACGCCGAGGTGCAGGCCGAACCGGACGATACCGCCAGGTCCTTGAGCGCCATGATCAGCGACTCGCCTTCGACGTAGTTGAAGCTCAAATTCAGGTTGTGCGGTACACGAGCGGTCATGCTGCCGTTGATGTACAGCTCTTCAAGGTTTTCGACCTGCTTGTAGAAGCGATCGCTCAGGGCCTTGATGCGCACGTTTTCGGCAGCCATGTCTTCCTTGGCTACACGGAAAGCTTCGCCCATGCCGACGATCTGATGGGTCGCCAGGGTGCCCGAACGCATGCCGCGCTCGTGACCGCCGCCGTGCATGGTGGCTTCGATGCGCACGCGAGGCTTGCGGCTCACGTACAGCGCGCCGATGCCTTTAGGGCCATAGGTTTTGTGGGCAGAGAACGACATCAGGTCGACTTTCAGCTTGGACAGGTCGATATCGACCTTGCCAGTGGACTGAGCAGCGTCGACGTGCAGCAACACACCCTTGGAGCGGGTCAGCTCGCCGATGGCGGCGATGTCGTTGATGGTGCCGATTTCGTTGTTCACGTGGATCACCGAAACCAGGATGGTGTCTTCACGCATCGCAGCTTCGATCATCGCCGGGGTGACGATACCGTCGGTGGTCGGCTCAAGGTAGGTGACCTCGAAACCTTCACGCTCCAGTTGGCGCATGGTGTCCAGGACAGCCTTGTGCTCAATCTTGGTGGTGATCAGGTGTTTGCCTTTGGTCGCGTAGAAATGCGCCGCGCCCTTGATAGCCAGGTTGTCGGACTCAGTGGCACCGGAGGTCCAGACGATTTCGCGCGGGTCGGCATTGACCAGGTCAGCCACCTGGCGACGAGCGTTCTCGACCGCTTCCTCGGCTTTCCAGCCGAATACGTGGGAACGGGAGGCCGGGTTGCCGAAGTTTCCGTCGACCAGCAGGCATTCGCTCATTTTTTGCGCGACACGCGGATCAACCGGGGTGGTCGCTGAGTAATCAAGGTAAATCGGCAATTTCATGGACTTTCTCCTAAATCAGGCTGGCTGGCGTGCCGTTAGCTCTTCGGCTGTCACTCGACGGCGGACGCTTCAATCTTGTCCAGACGCGGCGCCTTGGTGTTGCAACGGCGCTGGTCCTGACGCTGGGCTACTTCTTGCACCTCACGGCGAGTCACAAGATCAGCCAAGCTGATACCACTCAAAAACTCATGGATCTGCAGGCTCAAGTCACACCACAAGTGGTGCGTCAGGCAGGTGTCGCCGGCGTGGCAATCACCCAAACCCTGGCATTTGGTGGCATCGACGGATTCGTTGACCGCATCGATTACCTGGGCTACCTGGATGCCCTGCATATCGCGGGACAATTGATAACCACCACCTGGACCACGAACGCTGGAAACCAGATTGCTACGGCGCAATTTGGCGAACAACTGCTCGAGGTAGGACAGGGAAATGCCTTGGCGCTCGGAGATATCGGCCAGGGACACCGGCCCAGTTTGCGCGTGCAAGGCCAAGTCGAGCATGGCGGTTACCGCGTATCGGCCTTTTGTAGTCAGTCTCATGGACAAGTACCAAGGTGTTTCAGAATGGGAGCAAGTATGCGATTCCCGAGTATTTAAGTCAACTATAAGACCTAGTACTTTAGTCAGGATTACCCGTAAAAAGGGCGCGCGAATCATAGCAGGATGGGGTGGGATGGACCAGCGCAACCAGGCCTGCTGCAAGGCCACTGAGCCAATGGAGATCAAATGCGGGAGCTGGCTTGCCTGCGATAGCTATCTATCAGCTAGCTTATAGGTTGCTGGCCCGCCGCAATCGCAGGCAAGCCAGCTCCCACAGTGGACCGCGCTCAGCCTGCCTTGGTGGTAGCGGTTTCGTCCTTGATCTCAGCAAAATCTTCTTCGCGCAGTTCAGGCAGGTCTTTGGCACAGTACGGGCTGCCCAACTCCTTCAGCGCCCCGCACATGCCCTCCAGCTTGCCATCCACCGCCTGCAGATGATCAAGCAATTGACCAATCGCACGGGCCACCGGGTCGGGCATGTCTTCACTGACACCATAGGCATCGAAACCAATCTTCTCGGCCATCGCCTTGCGCTTGGCCTCTTGTTCATCACCGGCTTGCGGCTTGACGATGATGCGGCCTGGAATGCCCACAACCGTGGCACCCGGCGGCACAGCCTTGGTCACTACCGCATTGGAGCCGACCTTCGCCCCGGCACCCACGGTAAACGGCCCGAGCCCCTTGGCGCCCGCCCCTACTACCACGCCATCGCCCAGCGTTGGGTGGCGCTTACCCTTGTTCCAGGTGGTGCCGCCCAGGGTCACACCTTGATAGAGGGTGACGTCATCGCCGATCTCAGCCGTTTCGCCAATCACAATGCCCATGCCGTGATCGATAAAGAACCGGCGACCCACCTTGGCACCCGGATGGATCTCGATACCGGTCAACCAGCGCCCGAAGTTCGATACCAGCCGCGCCAGCCATTTCCAGCCCATGCCCCACAGGGCGCCGGACAAGCGGTGGATCCAGATCGCGTGCATGCCCGGGTAGCAGGTCAGCACTTCAAAGGCGTTGCGCGCCGCCGGGTCACGATGGAAAACACTTTGGATATCTTCTCGCAAACGCTCGAACATTTTTAATCCTTCCGCTTTAGAAGCTCACCACGGGCCGCTTTCTGGGTTTCCGTGAGGATGCCACGCAATATGTTCATTTCAGCCCGGCTAACCGAGCTGCGGCCGTACAAACGACGCAGGCGCGCCATCAAGTGCCGTGGCTTTTCAGGGTCGAGGAATTCGATGGCGACCAGGGTTTGCTCCAGGTGCTCATAGAACCGCTCCAGCTCGTCCATGGTGGCCAACTCGCCACTTTTGGTCGATGCAACCTCTTCCTTTTCCACTTTGCTCGGCTGGCCTGCAGCGGCCAGCCAGGCCATGCGCACTTCATAAGTCAGCACCTGCACCGCAGCCCCGAGGTTCAGCGAGCTGAACTCAGGGTCTGAGGGGATATGCACGTGATAATGACATCGCTGCAGCTCTTCATTGGTCAGGCCGGAATCTTCACGGCCGAATACCAAGGCGATTTCAGCACCGCCAGCAGCCTCCTCCACCACTTTGGTGCCACATTCACGCGGATCCAGCAGCGGCCAAGGGATACGCCGGTCACGGGCGCTGGTGCCGAGTACCAGATTGCAGCCGACCAAGGCGTCCTCCAAGGTAGCGACCACCTGGGCATTTTCAAGCAAGTCATTGGCGCCGGACGCACGGGCATCAGCCTCGTGGTGCGGGAATACCCGCGGTTCGACCAGCACCAGGCGCGTCAGCCCCATGTTTTTCATGGCTCGCGCCACCCCGCCGATGTTGCCGGGATGACTGGTATTGACCAAGACGACACGAATGTTTTGCAGCAAGGGAGGCGCTCGCGGACACAGGAAAGGGGAGCAAATCTTACAGAACCGCCTAAGGTTATGCCATGAAAGCGAACGTCGTCCTTCACCTGGGGAAAGTTTCTGCTAGAATGCTCGGCTTTCTTTAACAACCTTAGGTGACCTATCCATGCAGCCCATGCTGAATATCGCGCTGCGCGCCGCCCGCAGCGCCAGTGAATTGATCTTCCGCTCCATCGAGCGCCTGGATACCATCAAGGTCGACGAAAAAGACGCCAAGGATTATGTATCCGAGGTGGATCGCGCCGCCGAACAGAAAATCATCGACGCCCTGCGCAAGGCCTACCCTACCCACGGCATCCTCGGTGAAGAAACCGGCCTGCACAAAGGCAGCGGCGAAGGCGAAGACTACCTGTGGATCATCGACCCACTGGATGGCACCACCAACTTCCTGCGCGGCATCCCGCACTTTGCCGTGAGCATCGCCTGCAAATACCGTGGCCGCCTGGAACACGCCGTTGTGCTGGACCCGGTTCGCCAGGAAGAATTCACCGCCAGCCGTGGCCGTGGCGCCCAACTGAACGGCCGCCGCCTGCGTGTCAGCGGCCGCACCAGCCTGGAAGGCGCCCTGCTGGGTACCGGTTTCCCCTTCCGTGACGACCAGATGGACAACCTGGAAAACTACCTGGGCATGTTCCGCGCGCTGGTTGGCCAGACCGCCGGCATCCGCCGCGCCGGTGCAGCCAGCCTGGACCTGGCGTATGTAGCCGCCGGTCGTTTTGATGCGTTCTGGGAGTCGGGCCTGTCCGAGTGGGACATGGCTGCTGGCGCTCTGCTGATTCAGGAAGCAGGCGGCCTGGTGAGCGACTTCACCGGCGGTCACGACTTCCTGGAGAAAGGCCACGTCGTGGCTGGCAACACCAAATGCTTCAAGGCAGTACTGACGGCGATCCAGCCGCACCTGCCGGCTTCGCTGAAGCGCTAAGCGAGCGAGCACAAAAAAAGCACCCCACGGGGTGCTTTTTTTATGCCTGGGATTTAGCAAAAAACCAATTCCAACTGACTCAATACAATCCAATGTGGGAGCTGGCTTGCCTGCGATGGCGGGCTGCCACCCAACTGATTAGTTACTGACCCACCGCTATCGCAGGCAAGCCAGCTCCCACATTTGGATCGAAACCAGACCTGGGGATTACTGCTGGTTCTGACCCAGGATCAGACGACCTTCCTTATCCACCGGAATCTGGCTGCCAGGGTCGCGCTCCATACGCACGGTGCCTTCCTTGCCGTCCAGGTTGTAACGCACGTCATAACCGACCACCTTGGCACTGATGTCGTTAACGGTGTTACAGCGAGTTTGCGTAGTGGTGTAGGTATCGCGATTCTGCATACCTTCCTGAACCTTGTTACCGGCGTAGCCACCACCGACCGCACCGGCCACGGTGGCCAGCTTCTTACCGTTACCGCCACCAATCTGGTTACCTAGCAGGCCACCCGCAAGGGCACCCACCACGGTACCGGCGATTTGATGTTGGTCCTGCACCGGACGCTGCCGGGTCACAGTGACGTCCTTGCAGACCTCACGCGGGGTTTTAATCTGGGTTTTCACCGGCTGTACCGCCAGCACTTGCGCATACTCAGGGCCGCTTTTTACCAGGCTGTAGGTGGCAACAGCGCCTCCGGCAGTCACACCGACAGCACCCAATACCGCACCAACCAGCAACGACTTGTTCACATGAACCTCCTGACCATCACAAGCGGACCGAAAGATCCGCGCTATACCCAGCCTTGGAGCAAAAAAAAAGGCGCGAGTTCAATACTCGCGCCTTTCTTGTAACAGCGGATCAACAAACGCTCATCAAGGGCGGTCGTCGACCTCCTTGTCGGTAGCGGCAGGAGGGATCAAGTCTTCGCTGTTGAGGTTCAGCCAGATCAGCACCCCGTTGGCGATGTATATCGACGAATAGGTACCCGCCAGAACGCCGATAAACAGCGCCAGGGAGAAGCCCCACAGGTTGTCGCCACCGAAGATCATCAGCGCAGCAATCGCCAGCAAGGTGGAGATCGACGTCGCCATGGTCCGCAGCAGGGTCTGGGTGGTGGAGATGTTGATGTTCTCGATCAACGATGCTTTGCGCAGCACCCGGAAGTTCTCACGAACCCGGTCGAATACCACGATGGTGTCGTTGAGCGAGTAACCAATGATCGCCAGCACAGCCGCCAATACGGTCAGGTCGAAGGTGATCTGGAAGTAGGCCAGGATACCCACGGTCACGATCACGTCGTGGATCAGCGACACAATGGCGCCGACACCGAACTTCCACTGAAAGCGGAATGCCAGGTAGATCATGATGCCGACCAGCGCCATCAGCATGCCGAGGCCGCCCTGGTCGCGCAGCTCTTCACCCACTTGCGGGCCAACAAACTCGACGCGCTTGACCGACGCCGGGTTGTCGCCACCCACCTTTTGCAAGGCCTCAGCTACCTGGTGACCCAGTTGCGGGTCTTCGCCAGGCATGCGCACCAGCAGGTCAGTGGTAGCGCCGAAGCTCTGCACCACGGCTTCGTGATAGCCAGCCTTGACCAGCTCGCTGCGCACCAGGGTAACGTCGGCCGGCTTCTCGTAGGTCAGCTCGATGAGCGTACCACCGGTGAAGTCCAGGCCGTAGTTCAGGCCCTTATGGAACCAGCTGAACAACGCCAGAACGGTAAGGAGCACGGTGACGCCGAACGCAACGTTGCGAACGCCCATGAAGTTGATTGTACGTAACATGGCAGCCCCTTAAATCCACAACTTCTTGAAGTCACGCCCGCCAAAGATCAGGTTGACCATTGCGCGGGTCACCATGATGGCCGTGAACATCGAGGTAAAGATCCCGAGGGACATGGTCACCGCAAAGCCTTTCACCGGGCCTGTGCCCATGGCGAAGAGAATCCCGCCGACCAACAGTGTGGTCAGGTTGGAGTCGAGGATCGCGGTAAATGCCCGGCCGAAGCCTTCGTTGATTGCACGCTGTACGGTCATGCCGGCGGCGATCTCTTCACGAATCCGCGAAAAGATCAGCACGTTGGCGCCCACCGCCATACCCATGGTGAGTACGATACCGGCGATACCTGGCAGGGTCAGTGTGGCGCCCAGCAACGACATCAAGGCCAGCAGCATCACCATGTTACCCGCCAGGGCGACAGTGGCGATCACACCAAAGAAGCGGTAGATGGCGATGATGAACAGCGACACGAACAACATGCCCCACAGCGCGGCATCGACACCCTTGGTGATGTTGTCGGCACCCAGGCTCGGGCCAATGGTACGTTCTTCAGCGAAGTACATCGGTGCAGCCAGGCCACCGGCACGCAGCAGCAACGCCAGCTCCGAAGACTCGCCCTGGCCATTCAGGCCCGTGATACGGAACTGAGCACCCAGCGGCGACTGGATGGTCGCCAGGCTGATGATCTTCTTCTCTTCCTTGAAGGTCTGCACCGGCACGTCTTTCTCGACGCCATTGACCATTTGCTTGGTGTAGGTGGTCACCGGGCGTTGCTCGATGAAGATCACCGCCATGCTGCGACCGACGTTGCTGCGCGTGGCGCGGCTCATCAGTTCGCCGCCATGGCCATCCAGACGGATGTTCACTTCAGGCGTGCCGTGCTCGCCGAAACCCGCCTTGGCGTCGGTCACCTGGTCACCGGTGATGATCAAGCCACGCTCGATCAACGCAGGAGGACGGTTGCCTTCACGGAATTCGAACTCTTCGGAAGTGGCACGCGTAGCGCCTGGGTCTGCCGCGAGACGGAACTCCAGGTTGGCGGTCTTGCCGAGGATACGCTTGGCTTCAGCGGTGTCCTGTACGCCCGGCAGCTCAACCACGATACGGTTGGCACCCTGGCGCTGCACGATCGGCTCGGCCACACCCAGTTCGTTGACGCGGTTACGGACCGTGGTCAAGTTCTGCTTGATGGAGTATTCGCGGATTTCAGCGATCTTGGCCGGGCTCATCGCCAGACGCAGCACCGCTTGACCATTGAGGTCTGCAGGCACGATGTCGAAGTCATTGAAGTTCTTGCGGATCAGCGCACGGGCCTGTTCGCGGGATGCTTCGTCAGCAAAGCCCAACTGGATGGCGCCGTTGAGCTGCGGCAGGCTGCGGTAGCGCAGCTTCTCTTTGCGCAGCAGGCTCTTCACGTCGCCTTCGTAGACTTTCAGACGTGCATCCAGGGCCTTGTCCATGTCGACTTCCAGCAGGAAGTGCACACCACCGGACAAGTCCAGACCCAACTTCATCGGGTGCGCGCCAATGCTGCGCAGCCATTGTGGCGTGGTCTGGGCCAGGTTGAGCGCGACAACATAGTCGTCACCCATGGCCTTGCGTACGACGTCTTTGGCCGGCAATTGGTCTTCTTGCTTGGTCAGGCGCAACAAGCCGCCCTTGGAACCAGCCGCCAAGGTTGCCGCTTTAACCTGGATACCCGCGTCGTTGAGCGCTTTGCTCGCACGGTCCAGGTCTGCCTGATTGACTTGCAACGAAGTGCTGGCGCCAGAGATCTGGATCGCCGGGTCATCAGGATAGAGATTGGGAGCGGAATAAATAAAACCGATCGCCAGCACCGCCAGGATCAGTACGTATTTCCACAGAGGGTATTTGTTCAGCATCACGCCGCCCGCTTATAACGCGGGGCGCCTTGCGCGCCCCGTCGATTGGTAAAGGTTGTTACTTAGATCGCTTTGAGCGTGCCTTTAGGCAGCGTGGCGGCGATAGCGCCCTTCTGGAACTTCATTTCCACGGTGTCGGAGACTTCCAGTACCACGAAAGCATCGGAAACCTTGGTGATCTTGCCGGCGATGCCGCCAGTGGTCACGACTTCGTCGCCTTTTTGCAGGCTGCCCAGCAGGTTTTTCTGCTCTTTGGCACGCTTGGCCTGTGGACGCCAGATCATCAGGTAGAAGATGACCAGGAAGCCGACCAGGAAAATCCACTCGAAACCACCGCCCATAGGGCCGGCGGCAGCAGGCGCAGCGGCGTCAGCCATGGCGTTAGAGATAAAAAAGCTCATTTAGCACTCCAGTTGCAAATAGTGAATCTTAGGGTCGGAAAACTCAGTCCAAGGGCGGCACAGGGAGGCCACGCTTGGCATAGAAGGCATCGACGAAGGCGGCCAATGTACCCTGTTGAATAGCCTCGCGCAAACCAGCCATCAGGACTTGGTAGTGACGCAAATTGTGGATGGTATTCAACATGCTACCCAGCATTTCCCCGCACTTGTCCAGATGGTGCAGATAAGCACGGGAGAAGTTCTGGCAGGTGTAGCAGTCACAGGTAGGATCCAGCGGCGAATCATCATGGCGATGGAACGCGTTACGGATCTTCAGCACGCCTGTATCGATGAACAGATGCCCATTGCGGGCATTACGGGTTGGCATCACGCAATCGAACATGTCCACACCGCGGCGCACACCCTCTACGAGATCTTCCGGTTTGCCAACGCCCATAAGGTAACGAGGTTTGTCAGCGGGCATCAGGCCCGGCAGGTAATCCAGCACCTTGATCATTTCGTGCTTGGGCTCGCCCACCGACAAACCGCCGATGGCCAGGCCGTCGAAGCCGATCTTGTCGAGGCCTTCCAGCGAGCGTTTGCGCAGGTTTTCATGCATGCCGCCCTGGACAATACCGAACAGCGCCGCGGTGTTATCGCCATGGGCGTTCTTCGAACGCTGGGCCCAACGCAGCGACAACTCCATGGAGATACGCGCCACCTCTTCATCGGCCGGGTACGGCGTGCACTCGTCGAAAATCATCACGATGTCCGAGCCCAGGTCGCGCTGTACCTGCATCGACTCTTCCGGGCCCATGAACACCTTGGCGCCGTCGACCGGCGAGGCAAAGGTCACGCCCTCTTCCTTGATCTTGCGCATGGCGCCCAGGCTGAACACCTGGAAACCACCGGAGTCGGTGAGGATCGGGCCTTGCCACTTCATGAAGTCATGCAGGTCGCCATGCTTCTTGATTACTTCCGTACCCGGGCGCAGCCACAGGTGGAAGGTATTGCCGAGGATAATCTCGGCACCGGTGGCGACGATGTCGCGGGGCAACATGCCCTTGACGGTGCCGTAGGTGCCGACCGGCATGAACGCCGGGGTCTCCACAGTGCCGCGTGGGAAGGTCAGGCGACCGCGACGGGCTTTGCCGTCCGTAGCGAGCAGTTCAAACGACATACGACTCATAAGTTGTCCTCAGGGCCGCGCGGCGCCGGGTTACGGGTGATAAACATCGCATCACCGTAGCTGAAAAAACGGTACTCGTTAGCGATGGCAGCCTGGTAGGCAGCCATGGTTTGCGGGTAACCGGCAAATGCCGATACCAGCATCAACAGCGTGGATTCGGGCAAATGGAAGTTGGTGACCAGGCAATCGACCACATGAAAGGGTCGCCCTGGAAAAATGAAGATATCGGTGTCGCCACTGAACGGCTTGAGCACGCCGTCACGCGCTGCACTCTCCAGCGAGCGCACGCTGGTGGTACCCACGGCAACCACTCGACCGCCCCGCGCCTTGCACGCCGCCACCGCATCCACCACGTCCTGGCTGACTTCCAGCCATTCGCTGTGCATATGGTGGTCTTCGATGTTATCCACACGCACCGGCTGAAACGTACCGGCCCCCACGTGCAGGGTTACATAGGCGGTGTCGACGCCCTTGGCGGCAATCGCATCCAGCAGTGGCTGGTCGAAATGCAGCCCGGCAGTCGGGGCGGCGACGGCGCCGAGGCGCTGTGAGTACACGGTCTGATAGCGCTCGCGGTCCGCGTCTTCGTCGGGGCGGTCTATATAAGGAGGCAACGGCATATGGCCGACGCGCTCCAATAGCGGCAACACTTCTTCGGCAAACTTGAGCTCGAACAAGGCATCGTGGCGCGCGACCATCTCGGCTTCGCCACCGCCCTCAATCAGGATGCTCGACCCCGGTTTGGGCGACTTGCTGGAGCGCACATGGGCCAGCACGCGATGGCTGTCCAGCACCCGCTCCACCAGGATTTCCAGCTTGCCGCCGGAAGCTTTCTGGCCAAACAGCCGCGCTGGAATCACCCGGGTATTGTTGAAAACCATCAGATCGCCTGGGCGCAAATGCTCAAGCAAATCAGTGAATTGACGGTGTGCGAGGGCACCGCTGGGCCCATCAAGGGTCAGCAGTCGACTGGCGCGACGCTCGGCCAAAGGGTGGCGAGCGATCAGCGAATCAGGGAGCTCAAAAGTAAAGTCAGCAACGCGCATGATGGGGTTCGTCTAGCAGGGCCGGGAAGTCTAGCGGAAATAGTGAAAATAGACCATGAAACGTGATTGACCAACGGTAATCTCATCTCTATACTTCGCCGCCATTGAGCCCTGATGGCGGAATTGGTAGACGCGGCGGATTCAAAATCCGTTTTCGAAAGGAGTGGGAGTTCGAGTCTCCCTCGGGGCACCATCTTAAAGAAAGACCTTGAAATTCAAGGTCTTTTTTTTCGCCTGCAAAAAAGTGAACAACCAGCTGCTTTATTGCTCACTGCCCATTACCAACCTGAAACACGATCCAATGTGGGAGCTGGCTTGCCTGCGAAGACGCCAGCCCCGACACCTTCAAACCATCTGCCTACACAGCAACCGCATCACCCTCCTCTGTCACCCCATTCGGCAACATCCCATTCGCCAAATCATCCACCACCGCCTTGGCCATCTCCCCCAGATAATGCGCTGCCCAGGCACAGCGGATGGGAACACCGGAGTCACGTGGAATAGACGGTGAAGATTGGGTCTTTTTTTCCACGCGCAGAACAGTGATCATCGCCCTCCCCACCTTCCCCCAAAAACGCCGAGGAACTCAAACCATGGAATTGACGCTGGAAGCGGTCGCGCTCTTTGCACTTAAACTGGTGCATGAGACGGACGGCGGCAGCCCGGTTTTACGGGATGACTTGGTGATGGATGGCTATGAGCGGGAGGTGTTTGGATTATTGGTGCGCCAGGGAGATCTGGCTACGATTCAGTCCAAAATAGCTGAATGTGTTGATCAAGCACTTGGGGCATTGGGCGGGGCTGACACGGTGATGGGGCGCGAACTGCAAAGGTTGGCGAATCATGTGCAAGGCGTGGATCAACTTGATGAACTGCCCACTGCGCTAACGGCCCTCAAGGATTATCTGAAAGATATCCAGTGAATCCGTAATCAACATTCCAGCGAGATACACCATCAACACCGCCACACCTGCATCCAGCCAACGCCACACTACCGGCGCACGAAATAGCTTGGTCACCCGCTGACATCCCAACGCCAATAACACGAACCACAACAGCGACGCGGTCATGGCGCCCGTAGCAAAGAATGCTTGTTGGTCCGTGGGCTTGGCTGCGCCGATAGAACCGATCAGTACGACCGTGTCGAGCCATGCGTAGGGGTTGGCGAACCCAAGCACTACCGCTGTGCGCAACAGACCACGCTGCGAATGCGCACCTTGGCTATCCGGCATGGATCGATTACGCAGGCAAGCCAACAGGCGCTGACCGCCAAACCAAAGCAGATACGCTGCACCGGAGATCAGCAACAGCGCAACCAGCTTTGGCCGGCTTTCCAAAAGCGAACCTAACCCAGTGATGCCCAAAGCAATCAGCAGGATGTCGGCCAGTATGCAGATTGCGACCACGCCCCAGACGGGACCACGGCTGACACCTTGACGGATTACCAAGGTGTCTTTGGGCCCGGGGGCGGCGAACAGCCCCATACCCAAGAGCAAGCCTTCGAGGTAGAGAGCATTGAAGTAGGGAGCCATGGAGTGTCCGTGCCCTCAGAGAAATTTATAGGAGTTGAATAGGTTGATTACCGAAGCCCGTGTGGCGAGCATTCACAGCACCACTCAAGTCAATTGGCTGCCTTCGGAAAAAGCTGGTTAACACTTGCTCCGGAGTCGGGTTAGCGAAATAAATCAACGAGCTTCTCTCCACCGGTCTCGGAGGGGTGAGAACCGCGTGATAAGCCGCAGGAATTGCGTAATCAGATAGCTCAGTCAGTAAAGACCCCGCTAGCACTGCAATCTCGTTCTCCAAAAGACGCACGGGCTCAAGCGAACGCCCCTTCACCAACACCAGCCCTTCGCGGCTAGGTTTGATAAACGAAAGCATATGACCATCTTCATGGGGATCTTGGGCGAATCGACGCCCAGTTCTTGCAGCCTGGGCGTGATAGACACACAACTGCACATAGGACGCCGAGCGAAACGGGGCGAGTGACGGTACCCCAAACTCACTACAAATTCCGTCCATCAACTCCTGAGCCAACTCGCTGATCTGGCGTTCAAAAATATCCACGGTGGCAAAAAAAACGCTCCGAGTAAATTCAAAACCTATTCGTTTCGATGCATGTGCAGGCCAATAACAGAATCGCTCACAGAGATCAGGATGATTCTCAACACTTGAATATTCGGCACCGAATGGGAAAAAACCATCAGTGTCCTGACTGAAAGAAAAGGATGCTTTGGTAGCTTGGGAAATTGCTGAATATCCATCAACAATTTGTTTGTAGTCCCGCAGCATGGCTTCAGGTATTTGCAGAGTGCCGAAGCCTGATCGAGCAATGGAAGCGCAGCACTTTTTTATTTGAGTCATCGCTATATCCAAAGATAGATGTGAAGGAATGCAACAAACACTAGGTTCGCAAGCATGCGAGAAACTACGACACTGGACATAGCCAACAAAAGGGCCCCATCCGTGTCCTTCACAACATCGCCAGCAGGCCGTAAGTGTGCATCGCGCGTTACCCGCAACGGCGGTCAGGTTGTCTTCTTTGGCGAACAACTTGCAGACCTTTTCAAGGACTAGGGATTGGCAATCGAATATGAGCATACGAACGCGCGACACCCTCCGATCTCTCGTTGTGCGACGCAGTCGCGAGCTGGGCAAATCCATGACCACCTTGGCCAAGGAAGCCGGCATCTCCAGAACCTATCTGTACGGTTTGACCGGCGGTGTATCTCAGGATCCCTCGGTACGCACCCTGATCAAACTCGCCAAGGCACTCCAGGTCTCACCGCTGTTGCTGTTTCGTTACTTCGCCGACCTGGCTGGCGCCCCCGTGGATGCTTGTTCGATTGCGACCACGAACCGCGCCGTCGGCCTGCACGACCCCAGCGACATCGCCGTCTTCAATGCAGACGTCACCACGCCCGATCAAAGCGTGGTGCTGCCCAGTGAGATTTTTCATAAGACCTGGGAGGTCCAGAACCTCGGCACCTACCCCTGGCGCGGGCGTAAGTTGGTGCGCGTAGACGGCGAGTACGTCATCGCCCGACGCACCGCTACGGGTGCGCCATTGGAAGTTGTAATGGACACACACTTGCGCAGCCTGAACAACGAAATCTCCATCGCCGATACGCTGCCCGGCCAACCCGTGCATATCACTGTAGAGTTCGCCGCCCCCAAGGAGACCTGCACGGTCACTTCCATCTGGCGGATAGAGAACGAACACGGGCAACCCTGCTACGGCCCTGCGTTCATCCTGCATGTGATCGTAAACGTGATGGCACGCTGATCTACTTGCGCCCTTCCACTGCCATCCGCACCGCCAAGCCCATCAACACCGACCCCATCAGCCAGCGCTGCAGCACCTGCCAACCTGGCCGTGTGACGAAGAACACCGCGATGGAACCCGCCATGCAGGCAATCACCGCGTTGACGCTCACGCTGATAACAATCTGCAGGGAGCCCAGCGCCAGGGATTGCATCAGCACACTGCCATGACCATTCGGGTCGATGAACTGGGGCAGCAACGACAAATACATCACCGCCACTTTGGGATTGAGCAGGTTGGTCACCAGCCCCATGGTGACCAACTTGCGCGGGCTGTCCTTGGGCAAGTCGCGCACCTGGAATGGCGAGAGCCCACCCGGCTTGACCGCCTGCCAGGCCAGGTACACCAGGTACAACGCCCCGCCGAGCCGCAGCGCGTCGTAGGCAAAAGGCACCGCCATCACCAACGCGGTGATACCCAGTGCCGCGCACACCATATACACCAAAAACCCCAGCGCCACCCCGCCCAGGGAAATCAACCCGGCCGTGCGCCCCTGGCAGATGGAGCGGGAAATCAGGTAGATCATGTTCGGCCCGGGTGTCAGTACCATCCCGAGTGAAATCAGGCCGTAGGCGAGCAAGCTGGACATATCAGGCATGGATTGGCTCCTGGTTTTTTAGGCTGCCAGCGTGAAATCCTTCGCCGACGCGGTCGTGTTGAGCGTCATGCTAGGGGCTTGCAGGCCCAGGCGTTAGATACAGATCCGCAAGCAAAACGTCATACACCGACGGCACCCCTTACCCAGGACAGGCACATGATCGACTTCAACAACAAAGGTTTCTTCAAGCTCAAGCAAAACAACGAATACGCCGAACGCGTAGCGGCCCTGCTGCTGGACGGCGAAGAAGTGGTCGACGCCTACAAAGCCATGCGCGACGGCGTCGTGTTCACCACCAAACGCATCATCGCGGTGAACGTGCAGGGGATTACCGGCAGCAAGAAGGATTTCACCTCATTGCCATACAAGAACATCGTGGCGTACTCGGTGGAAACGTCAGGGACGTTTGACTTGGATTCGGAGTTGGAGATTTATTTTTCGTCGTTGGGGAAGGTGAAATTCGAATTCACTGGCAAGACCTCGATCGTGGAAATCTCCCAGCTGATTTCCAAGCACCTGCTGAGTTGATCCGCAGGAACACAAAAAGACCTTGGTGTTTCAAGGTCTTTTTTATTGCGGTTCAGCTGACGTACACCGGGCTCATCCTGCTCACAGCATCATTTCATAGGGTCCCATTGCCTTGCTAGTCTGCACCAACCCCTGCCGCATCAACATCTCAAGATAACTTCCCGCCTCCATCGCGGGCTTCTTCAACGCCCTCCTCTGCTTCTGCGCCGCTCCCAACACTGCCGCCTGATCCAAATCCCAGAGATCCGAAATAAAGTCATCCGGATGCATTGGTTCAATGTCATAGGCAGCCAATATATGAGGTGGAAAGTCTTTCAAATTGAAGGTCACGATAACCTCAGCTTTACTCCGAATTGCCGCCGCCAACACATGCCGGTCATCCGGGTCTGGTAAATCCAAACTCGAACACAGATCCTCATATCCCGTCACCAACGCGTCAGGTATAGCAATGTCCATTAGCGCCGACGTGCAGTCCACCTGAGCCGCCGTAAGATCGGGTCGGTTCTTAAGTACATTGCGCTTCCACTCATCCTGAATCTGGCCAGTCCATCGCGCTCGATACAAACCAGACAAACCAAGCCACATGAGTAAGTCCCTAAGTGCCGCAGGATAGAGAACACAAGCATCGTACACCGCAGTAAAGGGCGAACACCTCATCCGTCATACCCCATTCCCAACTCTTGGGCCTGTTGAACCAGCGCTTCCATTGCCTCTTGGCTTTGCTCGTCACGCCGTTGCTTGAACGCCATCAAATCCGAAAAACGGACTCGCCTATGTCGGCCCGTTTTTGTAAAGGGGATGGCGCCTTCCTCCAGCATCTTGACCAAATGCGGGCGTGACACATTAAGCAGGTCGGCCGCCTCCTGCGAGGTCAACTCGGCATGAACCGGCACTACCTTGACGGCATTGCCGAGCGCCAATTCGCCCAGAATATCGACCAGCAGACGCAGTGCGGAGGTTGGTAGGACAAGCCTGTGTGGCTTGTCTTCTTTGTCGAAGATGTCGATGCGCTGGGTTTCAAATTTGGTCGACAATAGGGACGCTAATTCACGCTGGCCTTGCACTGCTGCCTCGACTTCTTTTTCCAGCGGAAGGATCGTTTTGGGAAGGTTGGTCATGATGCAACTCCGGTCTTGCGCAATTCAGTTGAGGCCAACGCTAAACGAAACAAACGAAAATCGCAATATTCGAAACAATGCCGGTGACTCACGTACCAGTCAACTTTTCCCACATCAACTGAAAGTTGAGCTGATATCTGTTCCTGACTCCCCCTCATAGGCTCACTCCCTCACGCAAGGAAGTGAATCGGTCATGTCAGAACGCTTTTATCCACCCACCGAACAAGCGTTACTCAAGCGACGAATCCTCACCCGGCAACCGTCGCGTGTGCCGTATTCGCCTACTGTCGATTTTTTCGAGCCGTCCCCTGCCCAGCCACCTACACCAGCCCAACCTCCAAGCTGCGTTTTCATAAAACCATGCCAACTGCCTGACGGTATCGCTCATTACTCGAGCCCCACCGGTTTTGTCCCACTGGAACTGATCAAGGAGTACGGCCATGTAAGTCTGTTGGGCGGGCGCGAAGTGGACGCCCGGGGCGCGGTAGCCTGTTGACAGGGTTGGTAGCGCTGGCTTGGCCGTCAGATCTAAGTGATAGCGCGCTCTACAACGAGGAACAGTTGCGTTCGCTGCAACGAGCGCGTTCGCAGATGCGGCTGCATATCGAGCACCGCGACGACGGCACACTCAAGGGGTACATGGGACTAAAAGTAATGTTGGAATGGTTCGACAGAACCACAGAGAGACTAAGCGGAACGGAGATTTCAGCGAACTTCGGAGATGACTACTCGGTGATTTCCACGCTCGGGTTGTTGAGCGCAGTGGACGTCAATAACGGCATGTTTGAATTGCGCAAGGAATGGCTATCAGTGATACAGCCGCATTTTTCTCATGAAATTGCTCTTTCAGAAAGCGACTACTTCATCGCATTTGATTACGAAGTTGCAAACGAGTAGTGCAGACTCAAAGAATTCAGCCTGAGCTGTAGCAGATGAAAAAGCAAATGGTGCACAAGTGACCCGTTCATCCATCATCAAAATAGACCTGAGCCGCATCCAGACTCCCAAAGAGCTTCACACCACGCTGTGCAGTTCACTCAACTTCCCCGACTGGTATGGCCAAAACTGGGATGCCTTTTGGGACGCCATCACCGGCTTGGTAGAAATGCCCGAGACGCTTGAGTTTTCTGGGTGGGATATTTTTTCAGAGCGCCTACCTCACGATGCCAAGATGCTGCGGCAGTGCTTGACTGAACTTGCGACCTATTACCCGGACCTTGCGTCGCGGGTTCGCTACTGATGCCAGTTCTTGCTGGCGAAAAGCTCACAGGCGTCGCGTTTATTCAGGAAGCACGCGTGATCGTTGACGTTTTTCGCGAGCAAGCTCGCTCCTACAGAGGACGGTGACGTTGTGCCCGGTGGTAGCCGTCAGCCTGGGAATTTCTCCAGATACGCCAGGATATTTTCAATCTTCTCTTGGTCACTGATCCCCCAGAAGATCATCCGCGTGCCACTGACCACCGACTTCGGGTCTTCAATGTAGGCCGCCAGTTTTTCCCGCGTCCATACCACGCCCGAGTTCTTCATCGCATCCGAGTACTGGTAGTCCGTGGTGGTACCGGCAGGCCGGCCAATGATGCCGTTCAGTTCCGGGCCAAAACCACCTCGCGCGCCTTCACCAATGCTGTGGCAGCCGCCGCAGGTCTTGGTAAAGAGTTTGCCGCCCGCCTCGGCGTCGCCCGCAGCGAACGCGGGTACGGCGATAACGGTCAGGGCGAGGGTCAATAACACATACTTCATTCAGGTCTCCCTATCGGCTGTTGACGTCGATTATGCCTGCTCGTACGGCCTTTCCCCCAGCCTCTCCACCAGGCGTACCAGGTAACCGTCCGGGTCTTGCACGATGAACTGGCGCTGCCCGGCCTCCACGTCACCGGCTCGGTACCAGGCGTCTTCTACATCACGGAACAATGGCCAGCCAATTTGCGCCAGGCGTTGCAGGATGGGCGCCACGGAGGGCACATCGATTTGCAGGTTGATGCCGCGGCCGAACGGTGGCTGCAACGGTGCGGTCAGCCACTGACCGGCCACGGGGTCGTATTGTTCAAGCATGATTTGCGCGCCGTTCAGGTCGAGGTAGGCAAAGCCTTCTTCAGCGCGCTGATAGGCAATGGCGAAACCTAACTGTTCGACCCAGAACGCCAGGCTTGCGGCGAGGCGGGGGACGATCAGTTCCGGCACGAGTGGGTTACGGTTGAACATGGCATTCCTTGGGCGGCAGGGTGGCGTTCACCTTAACGGATTGTCGTGCCCATGGCTCACAAGTGGCCAAACGACCACCCATCGTTTAAAAAACACCCAATCGAACCTATATACCCAACCCCTACTCCACCTTACTGAACCCCTGATGGTGGAGTAAGGATCATGGCTCAGCCATCGATTTTGGTATTGGAAGACGACGAGATCATTCGGGCGTTGATGGTGGATGTGCTGGAAGACTTTGGTGCGGTGGTGACATCGTTTGCATCGGCAGACGAAGGGATGATTTACCTGGAGCGCGGCGATGACCCGGTGGATTTGATTGTCAGTGATATTCAAATGCCCGGCTTGCTCAATGGTTATGACTTGAGCCGCGTCGTCGCCCATCGCTGGCCTGAAGTACAGGTGGTGCTGACCTCAGGTAATACAAAAATCGCCGCCGAGTTGGGCAGTTCCGTGCGGTTTCTGCCCAAGCCCTGGAGTACCGACCACTTGCTTGAGTGCGTGCAGACAGCATTGACGCACTAGGGCCTGTCCCTGCATTGATAGCAGCGCGACATCATTTCAACCGAACTTGAGGGCCCGTTCTGCGGTCATGTAAAGGGCAGGGAGCGACTTTTCTGATTCGCTGGTCAGCCTTTTCGCTTATGCGTTCAGCTGACGACAATGAGTTGTGTAGAATCATCGCCCATTTTCACGCGTCATTCATGGCCGACAGGCCCACAGTTCGAGCTCATTGAATGCATTCACAGGCCCATGACGTTGGTGCGCCCTCCTTGTTGGAAACGTTGCGCACGGGCACGGGCCTGCTGCATGTGGCGTTGGAACAGCGCCTGCCGTTTTTTTCCGAGCGCCTGGATGCCCAGTGGTATCGGCGCTTGCTGCAGGCGTACTACGGCTTTTATCAGCCGATGGAAGCGGCGCTGTATGACAGCGGGTTGATTCCCGAGGGATATGAGTCTGTGTTGCGTGTGAAAACGCCAACCTTGGTCCATGACCTGCACGCACTCGGCCTGACTGACCACGCCATCCATGCCCTGCCTCGCTGTACCCAACTCCCCGGATTAGACACACCGGCTGCGTGCCTCGGCGCCCTGTATGTGCTGGAAGGCGCCACCCTGGGCGGCCAAGTGCTACGCCGGGAAATGGCCCTGCGCCTGGATGTGAACGCCGACAACGGCGGTGCCTTTCTCAATGTATACGGCGCCGAGACCGGACGGCGCTGGAAAGATTTCCTCGATTATCTGGGCCGCCAGCCACTGGATACACAGGCCGCCACACGCGCGGTGATGGCAGCCCGCTCGACATTCAGCGGCTTTGAGCAATGGCTCGACAGCCAGGAGGTATTGCTATGAAACCCGAAGATTTTGAAGAGCTGCTTGCCAACTGCGCCGATGAACCCATTCGTTTTCCGGGGGCCATCCAGCCCCACGGCGTGCTGCTGACCTTGTCGGAACCTGGCCTGAACATCATTCAGGTAAGTGCCAACGTTGGTACGTTGTTCGGCCACGCCCCCGAGGCGCTGCTGGATCAACCGTTGCACAGATTGATTGGCGAGGAGTACGCCCAGGCCGTGCAAACCATGGCCGAGGACAGCGCATTCCTGGACTCGCCGCCCTTGCTGATCACCTTCAAGGGTGAGCAGTTCGAAGGCCTGTTGCATCGCCACCAGGGCGTGTTAGTGCTGGAATTCGAACCACGGCTCAAGGATTTCAAACCCCGAGCGCACAATGGCCGCACCAGCAACCTGGGCAAGATGCTGCACCGCCTGCAATCGGCAAAGACCTTGGAGGCGCTCTACGCCATCAGCGTCAACGAAATCCAGGCCATGACCGGTTATGACCGGGTGCTCATCTATCGCTTCGAAGAGGAAGGCCATGGCCAGGTGATCGCCGAGGCCTCGGCGCCGTCCATGGAATTGTTCAACGGGCTGTTCTTCCCCGCGTCCGACATCCCCGAGCAGGCTCGCGAGCTGTATCGCACCAACTGGCTACGGATCATCCCGAATGCGTCCTACGAACCGGTGCCGCTGCTGCCCAAATTGCGCCCGGACACCGGGCAGCCCCTGGACCTGAGCTTCGCCACCCTGCGCAGCGTGTCGCCGATTCACTGCCAGTACATGCAGAACATGGGCGTGTTGTCGTCCATGAGTATTTCATTGATGAAGGGCGACAAACTCTGGGGCCTGATCAGTTGCGGCAACCGTGAGCCGCTGCTGGTACCTAATGACCTGCGCATGGCCTGCCAGACCATCGGCCAGGTGCTGTCATTGCAGATCAGTGCCATGGAGACCCTGGAGCTGACCCGCCAGCGCGACGAGAAAGTCGAAGCGCTGGCGCTGCTGGACCAAGCGATGAAAGCCTCTGCCAATAACGTCTTCGACGGCCTGGCCCAACAAGGCCGAATGCTGCTGGACCTGACCCTCTCCGGCGGCGTGGCGATCATCGAAGATAAACAACTGCACCGCTACGGCAACTGCCCGGAACCAGCGCAGATACGCGCGCTGCACAAGTGGTTGCAGGGCAAGGGTGAGCCGGTTTTTTCCAGCCATCACCTGGCCTCGGTTTACCCGCCTGCCGCCGAGTATCAGAGCGTGGCCAGTGGTGTGCTCGCCATGAGTTTGCCCAAGCCTGTGGATAACGGTGTGTTGTGGTTTCGCCCGGAAGTCAAAGAGAACATCCACTGGAGCGGCGACCCGAACAAGCCGCTGAACCTGGAAACCTGCGACGCGGGCATGCGCCTTCGCCCACGCACCTCGTTTGAAATCTGGAAGGTGGAAATGGCCGGCATCTCCACCAAATGGAGCCATGGCGACCTGTTTGCCGCCAACGATTTGCGCCGCTCGGCCCTGGAGAACGACCTGTCCCGGCAGGTGCTGCGCGAGCAACAAGCGGTGCGTGCGCGGGACGAGCTGGTGGCGGTGGTTTCCCACGACCTGCGCAACCCCATGACCGTCATCTCCATGCTCTGCGGCATGATGCAAAAAGCCTTCAGCTCCGATGGCCCCCACACTTCACGCCGTATCTCTTCAGCGATCGACACCATGCAACAGGCCGCCGGGCGCATGAATGTGTTGCTGGAAGACTTGCTCGACACCTCGAAAATCGAAGCCGGGCGCTATGTGGTCAAGCCGGTGGCGCTGGACGTCAGCCAGATCTTTGAAGAGGCGTATTCGTTGCTGGCCCCCCTGGCCACGGAAAAAGGCATTGATCTGTCGTTCAATGCCGAGCCTGGACTGCAAATAAAGGCCGACCCGGAGCGCTTGTTCCAGGTGCTGTCGAACCTGATCGGCAATGCGATCAAGTTCACTCCGCGCCAGGGCAATATCGGCATCAGCGCCATGAGCAATGGCGAGGAGATTATATTTTCGGTGCGCGATTCGGGTGAAGGCATTGCACCGCACGACTTGCCCCATGTATTCGATCGCTATTGGACCCAGACTGAAAACAACCCCACGGGCAGCGGGCTGGGGCTGTATATCACCCAGGGGATTGTCCAGGCCCATGGTGGACGAATCGAAGCCGAAAGCGAACTGGGACGCGGCAGTGAATTCAGGTTTACGGTGCCAAAGCCAGCTTGAAACGCGCATAAATCCTACAAGCCAACATAGGGTTACTTATGGCCGGGAACGAAAAACCCGGCCAGCTCCACTCACTCAATGCGCAGTCAAAGGGAGTATTGATGCGACAACAGTCCTCCAATTGAGTAAGGGGTTTTACCGATGATCATTGGCAATTCGTTTGACAGCTTCAGCTATAACATCCAGCAAGGCTTTAAAGATAACCAGCCTCCAGGCAATCCCGCACCCACCTCTTCGCCGGTTGGCAGCCCCCCACAGGGGCAGGACACGCGACCAAAACCCAAAGATTCGGGTATGACCTCCCTTGGAGGAGGCAAACTGCTTTAAACCGTTACCAGTCACCGGCAACGAGTGCAGCGCACCGCGTTGCACTTGCGTTAACAAAACACTGACATCCTCTGCGTTATCCTTTCCAGTTCCACTTGGTATGAGCTGCATTCTTCATGGGTCAACCTGAAATCCTGCCTGCCGTGATCACCGGCCCCTTGCTAAGACGCCTGGAACCACAGCGCCTGGTTATCTGGTTGGTGGGCAGTCGTGCCCTGCCCCTGTGCTTGCGGCTGCAATTACCCTCGGGCGAGGCGCTGGATATCCCGCTCGATGCAACGCACTGCCAAGTCGTACCCGTCGGGCGCCATGCCTTTATCCACCTGATCGACATAGCCCTGAGCGACGCCCTGCCACAGGATGAAATCATCGGTTACGACCTGTTGATCGACGGCCTCGGCATTGCACAATGGGCACCCCACTTGCTGTATGGCGACGCGACTACGCCTAGTTTCGTGCTGCATAGCCGCATCCACCACTTGGTGCATGGCTCGTGCCGCAAACCCCACCACCGTGCCGACGAAGGCTTGCTGTGTGTCGACCGCCTGTTGGCGGACGCCCGCACACCGCTCGAACGCCCAGCCTTGCTGATGATGAATGGCGACCAGATCTACGCCGACGACGTCGCAGGGCCCATGCTGCGGGCCATTCATGGGCTGATTGCGCGCCTGGGCCTGTACGATGAGTTTCTGGAGGGCGCGGTGGTGAGCGACAGCGCCAGCCTTTATGGGCATCGCGCCAGCTATTACCACCGAGCCGACCTGCTCCCTGCGCTGGACAGTAACGAGACCTTGCGCGAACGCTTTTTCGGCGGCGTGAAGAAACCAATCTTCACCAGCAGCACCGCCGACAATCACCTGGTGACCTTTGCCGAAGTGATCGCCATGTACCTGCTGGCCTGGTCGCCGACACCCTGGACGCTGATCACACCAGAACCGCCGCCGCTGAGTGCGCAAGAACAACAACGCTATGCCCGCGAACAGGTTCATATCGACCAGTTCCGCAACGGCCTGCCTGGGGTGGCGCGGGTGTTCGCGCACCTGTCGACGCTGATGATGTTCGACGATCACGACATCACCGATGACTGGAACCTCAGCGCGCAGTGGGAAGAAACCGCCTACGGCCACCCCTTCTCCAAGCGCATCATCGGCAATGCCTTGCTGGCGTATCTGTTATGCCAAGGCTGGGGCAACCAGCCCCAGGTGTTTGGCGAACTGCTGGGCCAAACCCAGGCACTGACCGGCCAGGTACAGGCCAATCATCTCGACGCGACGGCGCAAGACGCGTTGCTGGACGCCTTGCTGAAATTCCAGCAGTGGCACTACGTATTGCCCACCACCCCGGCGCTGGTGGTACTCGACACCCGCACCCGACGCTGGCGCAGCGAGTTCACCCTCAAGCAACCTTCCGGCCTACTGGACTGGGAAGCCTTGAGCGAACTGCAACAAGCCCTGCTGGACCACCCATCCGCCATCATTGTCTCGCCCGCGCCGGTCTTTGGCGTCAAGCTGATCGAGACAGTGCAAAAAGTCTTCAGCTGGTGCGGTTTTCCCCTACTGGTGGACGCCGAGAACTGGATGGCCCACCGCGGCGCCGCCCAAGTGATTTTGAATATCTTCCGCCACTCACGCACGCCGGGTAACTACGTGATCCTTTCCGGTGACGTGCATTACTCGTTCGTCTACCAAGTGCTGATCCGCCACCGCAACGGCGGCCCCAAGATCTGGCAAATCACCAGCAGTGGTATCAAGAACGAGTTCCCGCCGCGCCTGCTTGAATGGTTCGATCGCCTCAACCGCTGGCTCTACTCCCCGCGTTCGCCGCTCAACTGGTTTACCCGCCGCCGCACTATGCAGGTGGTGCCCTATATTCCAGAGCATGCCGAAGCGGGTGAGCGGTTGTGGAACTCGGCGGGCATTGGCCAGGTGTTTTTCAATGAGCAGGGCCAACCGCAGGAGATTTACCAGCACAACGCGGATGGACGGCCTCGGACTAAAATGATGGCGCCAGAAAAATAGCGTTTCGCCACTCGTCATAAGCAGCACACCTGCCCTATTCAAAGCGCGCAAGCGCCGATGTACAGTAGCGCCAGCCACGGAGTATCGGCGTCAACCATGACTGGCCTTGGGCGCCAGCCCCCGCAGGAAGCGCGCAGATGGACGATACATCCGGCAAAGAACCGCTACGCAATGAGGTGTCCGACCTTAACGTCGACCTGTTGCACGCCATTATGGAACTGGTCAGTGATGGCATCTGGGACTGGAACGCCAATACCGGCTTCGTCTACCGCAATCCCGGCTGGTACGAAATGCTTGGCTACTCCCACCACTCCCTGGAAAACAGCGTCTTCACCTGGGAGAACGTGATCCACCCCGAGGATTATCCTCGCGTGATGGCGGTGTTCGATGACTACATCAGCCAACGCGCTGCTCATTACCGGGCCGAATACCGTTGTCGCAAAAAAGACGGTACGTACCTCTGGATCGAGGACCGTGGCTACGTCATTGCCCGTAACCCCGACGGTTCTGTGGCGCGCATGATCGGCGCACACCGCGATATTCATGCGCGCAAATGCTCCATCGAACAGTTGCAAAAACGCAACCAGTCCCTGGAAGCACTGGTTGCGGAGCGCACCCTTGAGTTGTCGCGCGTCAACCAGCAACTGCAATTGCAGCTGGACGAAAACCGCTCTTTGGCCGAGCGCGACGCCCTGACGCGCATCGCCAACCGGTACCGCCTGGAAAAAGTGCTGCTGGAGGAATGCGACCGCGCCGAGCGCTTCCGCCTGCCCTTGGCACTGGTGGCTATGGATGTCGATGACTTCAAGCCGATCAATGACCAATACGGCCACGGCGTCGGCGACCAGACCCTGATACGGGTGGTGGAACACCTGGAAGCCTGCGTACGTAAAAGCGACTTGCTGGCGCGCTGGGGCGGCGATGAGTTTATGGTGGTGCTGCCCAAAAGCAACCTGGACACGGCCAAAGAGTTGGCCGAAAGGATTCGCCATAAAATCAAGACGACGGCCCCCTTGGGCGCGTTGAACGTTACCCTGAGCCTGGGCGTAGTAGAGCGGCGCATGGGTGAATCCCCGGCTGCGCTGATGGCGCGGGCCGATCAAGCCTTGTATCGGTCCAAGGCGGCGGGCAAGGATGGGGTGTCGGAATAGGCCGCAGCTCCTTCCAAGGTGGAATGACCCGGCAACTTTATTTCGTTTGCGGCAAGGCCAGGCGCGCGGCTTAGATAGCGCTGCGCCCACCACTGTCGAGTCCCAGAGTCATGAGCCACGCTAGCATCAGCCAGTCGATCTCCATCGTTCACCCCATCAGCCTCAGCCACGGTAAAAACGCAGAAGTCTGGGACATGGCGGGCAAGCGTTACATCGACTTTGTCGGCGGTATCGGCGTACTCAACCTGGGTCATTGCCACCCGGCCGTGGTGGCGGCCATTTGCGAGCAAGCCACCCGGCTCACCCATTACGCATTCAACGCCGCGCCGCATACGCCTTACATCGAGTTGATGCAACGTCTCAGCGCCTTTATCCCGGTGGGTTACCCCGTCAGCGGCATGCTCACCAACAGCGGCGCAGAAGCGGCAGAAAACGCCCTGAAGATCGCCCGTGGTGCCACCTCGCGCACGGCGGTGATCGCCTTTGACGGCGCCTTCCACGGGCGCACCCTCGCGACCCTCAACCTCAATGGCAAGGTCGCGCCCTACAAGCAGAAGGTCGGTGTACTGCCCGGCCCTGTGTATCACCTGCCCTACCCCAGTACCGATAACGGCGTGACCTGCGCCGAAGCGCTGAAGGCCATGGAGCGTCTGTTCAGCGTGGAAATCGACGTAACCGATGTGGCCTGCTTCATCATCGAGCCGGTACAGGGCGAAGGCGGTTTTCTCGCCCTGGGCACTGAGTTCGCCCAGGCCCTGCGGCGCTTCTGCGACCAGCACAACATCCTGCTGATCATCGATGAAATCCAGTCGGGTTTTGGTCGCACCGGCCAGCGTTTCGCCTTCTCGCGCCTGGGCATCGAGCCGGACCTGCTGCTGCTCGGCAAAAGCATCGCCGGCGGCATGCCGCTGGGGGCGGTGGTCGGGCGCAAGGCGCTGATGGACAACCTGCCCAAAGGCGGCCTGGGCGGTACGTACTCGGGTAATCCCATCGCCTGTGCGGCGGCGCTGGCGACCCTTGAGTTGATGAGCGACAAAAGCCTGCACGCATGGGGCGTCGCGCAGGAGGCCGCGATTGTGGGCCGCTATGAAGCCTGGCGCGCACAGCAACTGTCGCCCTACTTGGGCCGCCTCACCGGTGTCGGCGCCATGCGGGGCATTGAACTGGCCCATGCCGACGGTACACCTGCCCCCAAGCAACTGGCGCAACTGCTGGCGCTGGCGCGAGAGGCTGGCTTGCTGCTAATGCCCAGCGGCAAGTCGCGGCACATCGTGCGCTTGCTGGCCCCGCTGACCATTGAGCCTGCGGTGTTGGAGGAAGGCCTGGATATTCTCCAGGCGTGTCTCACCCAGCTGGACGAATAGCGGGCTGCCTTGACCTGATGCCCTCACCCGCTGAAAATGCCCGACGTTTTTTGTCTCCTCCGCTTACTACGCAGTGAAATTTTAATGTCTGATTCCTACACCGAAAAATCCGCCGAAGAATCCGTAGTCGCCCTGCACGCCAAAGCCGAATACGAAAACGCCATCAATCTTTCACAGCATGTGCCAGCCGCCAAGATCATCAGCGAGATGGTGCTTGACGCGTTTCACACCTCCAAGGAAAGCGACCAGATCCGCGAGCTGCGCGTTGCCATCCGCCAGGCCCACGATGCCTTCGACGATGACAAAGCCTATGAGCTGATGGGCCAGCTCAAGCAATTGAAAGACGCCGAAGCCGCAGACAACGCCGCCCTGGAACACCTGAGCAGCCAGTTCTCGATCAGCCGCATCCTGTCCAGCTTCAAGGACGACCCCGAATTCCAGGAACTGGTCTATGGCCTGGCCCTCAAGGTCCTTAACCAGTCGCACCAGGCCATCAGCAACCCGAGCGCCGGCAAGGGCAAGGCTGCACGCGCCAAGAAAGACACCGAAGTGTTTGTGATCAGCAAGGATGGCATCAGCGTCACCCTGCCGCTGCGCACGCCGCGCTCCAAGCTCAATGTGGACCGCGAAGCGCTGGAGTTCCTGGGCTTCACCTTTGTGGGCGAAGGCAGCGAGGCGGAACTTGCGAGCGAAACCTTCATCGACAACAGCGGCGCCGAACAGCCGGTCACACGTAAGAGCATCGTGACCGCGCTGCAACAGCAAAGCGCCTTCGACGGTTACGCCATCGCCGCCCAGTAACCCGGTGACGCAACCTGGCGCGCGCAAGGCGCAGCGCCGGTTGCCGTCTACGCCTCTTGGTTCCATAACACCGCCGAGCTTTTCATCATCCCCACCGCGATGGCGAACAGCAACAACACGCAGCCTGCCAGCAGCCAGGGTGACGGCAAGGTTGGCCGGGCCAGCAACATGAACGCCAGCGATGGCGCGATCATCACGCCGATGTTGACACCCGCCGAATAGTAGCCAAGGTTTGAACTGCCCCCCAAAAGTTGGACAGGAGACGCTATTGATTTAGTGCCTGGGTCCGAAACTGTACCGGACTCAAGCCATTCAGTCTGAGGCTTATGCGGTCTTGGTTGTAGTAGGTGATGTAATCCTCTAAGCCTGATGCCAGTTGCTCCACACTCTCAAATGA